>NZ_JBVFTR010000005.1:0-117903 GCF_055693285.1 Roseobacter sp. S87 | reverse complement strand
GAAATGCGTCGAAGCCGGTGGGCCACCGGCCGGAACCGGGTGCGGCGGGTATGTGGTCGGCCAGACGGTAAAACTGCTGAAACAGCATCATCTGCTCGAAGACACCGATGTGGTGATTTTTGATGTGCTGGGGGATGTGGTCTGTGGCGGATTTGCCGCCCCTCTGCAGCATGCGGACAGGGCGCTGATCGTGACGGCCAACGATTTTGACAGCATTTACGCCATGAACCGGATCATTGCCGCGGTGCAGGCAAAATCGAACAATTACAAGGTCCGGCTGGCGGGTTGTGTGGCCAACCGCTCGCGCGAGACCGATGAGGTGGACCGCTACTGCGAAACGGTGGGGTTCAACCGGATTGCGCATATGCCTGATCTGGACGCAATCCGCCGGTCACGGCTGAAAAAGAAGACCCTTTTCGAGATGCCGGATGACGAGGAGATCGTACAGGTGCGCAAAGAATACGTGCGCCTGGCCGAGACACTCTGGAACGGAACAGAGCCGCTGGCCCCGGCCCCCTTGCCCGACCGTGAGATTTTTGAGCTGCTTGGATTTGACTGATGCGTGATGACGTGACCTTTGCAGATGCGGGACATATCCCGGCCCCGGGCGGAAAACCGGCGCCGGGATATGACGCGACACTGGAAAGGGTTGAAACCTATTTCGACCGGACGGCCACCCGCACATGGGAACGGCTGACGTCTGACGCGCCGGTCTCGAAGATCCGCCAGACGGTGCGCGAAGGACGCGACCGGATGCGTGCGCTGCTGCTGAGCCGTCTGCCGGCTGATCTGACCGGTGCGCGTGTGCTGGATGCCGGCTGCGGTGCGGGTCAGATGACGGCGGAGCTGGCAAGGCGTGGCGCCCATGTCCTGGCGGTGGATATCTCTCCGCAGCTGGTAGCGGTTGCCGAGCGACGGCTGCCGCAGGATCTGCGTTCCAGGGTCAGTTTCGCCTCGGGCGATATGCTGCGGCCGGCACTTGGCCGGTTCGATCATGTGATCGCAATGGACAGTCTGATCTACTACACCGCCGATGACATCGGGCGGGCCCTGGCCGCGCTTGAAAAACGCACGTCGCGGACCATTGCCTTTACCGTAGCACCCCGCACGCGGTTGCTGATGGCCATGTGGTACGCGGGCAAACTCTTTCCGCGCAGTGACCGCAGCCCGGTGATGATCCCGCATGCGCATCAGCCGCTGGCACAGGCTGCGCGCACCCAGGGCGTCAATGGCATGCTGCGGCCGGTCGAACGGATCACATCTGGTTTCTACATTTCTGAAGCGATGGAGCTGCGCGCATGAAGGCACGGCTGCAGAAGATGTCCCTCAAGGCGATGCCATTCGCCGATGCAGCCAGCGATGGGCTGCCGATGGACCAGCTGCTGCGGCTTTCGCTGTTTCAGGTCTCGGTCGGGATGGCCTCTGTCATGCTGCTGGGCACGCTGAACCGGGTGATGATTGTTGAATTGTCTGTGCCCGCGATGATCGTGGCGCTGATGATCGCTTTGCCTGTGCTCATTGCGCCCTTCCGCGCGCTGCTCGGGTTCCGGTCTGACACGCATCGCTCTGCCATTGGCTGGAAACGGGTGCCCTACATCTGGTTCGGCTCGCTCTGGCAGTTTGGCGGCCTCGCCGTCATGCCATTTGCCCTGCTGGTGCTGGGCGGTGATGTTGTGCACGAGATCCCCTTTGCGGGCGAGGTGCTGGCAGCGCTCGCCTTCCTGATGACCGGCCTGGGGCTGCATATGACGCAGACCGCCGGTCTCGCGCTGGCATCTGACCGGGCGGATGACAGAACACGGCCACGTGTGGTTGCCCTGCTTTATGTGATGTTTCTTGCCGGTATGGGCATCTCTGCTGTGATCATCGGGCTTTTGCTACGGGATTTCACCTCGCTCAAGCTTATCCGGGTGATCCAGGCCGCTGCCGTGGTGGGCATTGCCCTGAACCTGGTGGCTCTGTGGAAACAGGAACACGTCCGCCCGATGAGCAGGGCTGAACGCACAGCCCCCCGCCCGAAATTCTCAGACGCATGGTCTGATTTTATGAACGGTGGACAGGCCGGGCGCCTGCTGGTGTGCGTTTTCGTCGGAACAATGGCTTTCAACATGCAGGATGTGCTGCTGGAACCCTATGGTGGCGAAATTCTCGGGCTGTCGGTGTCCGCGACGACACTTCTGACCGCCCTCTGGGCTGTCGGGGCGCTTTGCGGTTTCGGGCTTGCCGGGGCACGGCTGGCGGGTGGCTCAAACTCGTTCCGCCTTGCCGGGGGCGGCATTCTGGCCGGGATCTGGGCCTTTTCACTGGTGATTTTTGCGGCTCCGATGGACTCTGATGTGCTGTTTTTTGCGGGCGCTGGCCTGATCGGCTTTGGCAGCGGGCTGTTTGCTGTCTCGACACTGACGGCGGCCATGGCCATGCCAGCCACCGGGAGCGCAGGGCGCGGTCTGGCGCTGGGGGCCTGGGGGCTGCCCAGGCGACGGCGGCCGGCGTGTCGATCGCCCTCGGAGGCGGTTTGCGCGACTGGATCGGCCATATCGCGACCAGCGGCGGCATGGGCGAAGCGCTCAACAGCCCCGTGACCGGATATTCATTTGTTTACCACGCCGAGATTGGCCTGCTTTTCGTCACTCTCGTTATCCTGGGACCGCTCGTGCGCCAAAGCGGTTCCCTTACCCCGACGGAGATCGGTCAACGCCCCATGGGCCTTGCCGACTTCCCAACATGACCCCGTTTCAGGAGGACAGAAAATGACTGGAACATTCTTTGGCGAAGTAGATCTGGCGAGCGTAACGCTCTGGCTTTTCTACATTTTCTTTGCGGCACTGATCATCTATATCCAGCGTGAAAACATGCGCGAAGGCTATCCGCTTGAGGATGACGAAGGCAATCCGTCATCCAACCCTGGCATGTGGCCGCTGCCTTCTGACAAAACATTCCGCCTGCCGCACGGCCGCGGCGAAGTCACTGTACCAAGCGGTCAGACACCGGAACGCGCCGATATTGCGCTGAAGCGGTCGACGCCGGTCAACGGCTACCCGCTGGAGCCCACAGGCGATCCGATGCTGGATGGTGTTGGCCCTGCATCCTGGGCCCCGCGCCGTGATGTGCCGGAACTCGATGGCCACGGTCACCCCAAAATCGTCCCGATGTCCGGTGCCGAAGGGTTCCGCGTTGCCGCAGGCCGCGATCCCCGCGGACTGCCGGTGATCGCAGGTGACGGTGAAATCGTCGGCAAGATCACCGACATGTGGATCGACGAGCCGGAACAGCTGGTGCGCTACCTGGAAATGGAACTGGACAGCAAGTGGGGCTCAGGCACACGGCTGATGCCGCTGACCTTCGCGCGCATCTGGTCCGACCGCGTCAATGTGCATGCGCTGCATGGCAAACACTTCGCGACGATCCCCGCAATCGCCAGCCCGCGCCAGGTCACCCTGCTCGAGGAGGATAAAATCTCGGGATACTACGGTGGCGGCAAACTCTATGCGGGTAACCGCGCAGATCCGAAGATCTGACGCATGATGTCTGCCGCACCATACCACCGGACAGAACCGGGTCCCGCTGGGTCCGGCACCGGTGGCCGGGTGCGCCCGCCACAGTGCACAGCCAGAGGAGATACTCGCCATGTCTCATGACGACTTTGAAATCGAGCCCGTTGAGGGGCTCCCGGAAAAACCGCCCGCCGGAGAGGAAATCCTCTGGCAGGGGCGTCCCGCGTGGTGGCCGCTGGCCAAAGAAGCGCTCGCCGTGCGCTGGGTTGCCGGGTATTTCGGTGTTCTCGCACTCTGGCGGTTTGTCTCCGTCATGGATCTGCTGCCCCTTGGGCGTGCCATCGGCGCGACGGTTCCCTACCTGATGCTGGGCGCGGTGGTCTGCGGCCTGCTGACACTGGTTGCTGTCGCTCAGGCGCGGGCGACCGTCTACACCGTGACCGGTGCACGGGTGGTCATGCGGATCGGGGCCGCACTGACCCTCACGCTCAACCTGCCCTACAAGCAGGTGGGCAACGCGATGCTTGACCTGCGCCCGGACGGAACAGGGACCATCGCGCTGGACACACTGGGCGAAACCCGGCTGAGCTACCTGACCTGCTGGCCGCATGTCCGCCCTCGCACATCCGCCGCGCGCAGCCTGCGCTCCGCTGCATCCCGGAGGCCGGGAAAGTAGCACGCCTGCTGGCAGAAGCCGCAGAGGCCCGGATTTCCGTGCCCGTCGTTGAACGCGGCACTGCCGCACCCGAAACCGTGGCGGCGGAGTAGGCTCATGCGCACAGAAACACAGCCCCGCATTCATGCAAAATCCGAAGAGATTGTGCCCCTGATCCTGGTCCGGGTGATGTTCGGTCTCGTCGGACTGATCCTTGTGATCGTGAGTATCGCCAGTTTCTCGGGCCGTGAGCCGGCCAGCCAGCCGCCTGCCGGTCAGGTCATTGCCGAGCGCGCCGTCTTTCTGTCAGGCGACGCCTCGGGAGCCGCGCGCGTGCTGGATCAGCATGGCACCGTTCTGGCCAGCTTTCCTGCGGATAAAGGTGGATTTGTTGCCGGTATTGAACGTGTGATTGCCCGCGAGCGGGCCAAATCCGGCACCGATCCGAACGCCCCCGTGCTGCTGCAGCTGCGCGAGGGCAACCGCCTCTCCCTGAACGACCCCGTCACCGGATGGTCCGCCGAGCTTATGGGCTTTGGCGCATCCAACACCCGCACCTTCGCCAGGCTGCTGGGCCAACCCTGAACCATTGGAGGAAGCCACCATGGGACTACTGACAAAGGAAATTGAACGTGCCCCCTGCACGGTCGAGATCAGCCATAAATTCGAAAGCCTGCACGCGCATGTGCGGTTCAACAACGGCGCCGTGATCTATCCCGGCGACGAGGTCCAGTACATGGACCTGAGATCATGGCCCCCTTCGGTGAGATCGTCACCGAGGACCGCGAGGCCACGATCATCCGCGCAAGCCGTCTGGAGCAGCTCTGGACCCGCCTGACGGGCGATTTTGAGGTCATGGAACTGTGCGAGTTTTCCTTCTCAGAGGAGGTCACGCTGTGAACATTCAGAACCAGAACCCCGGACAGTACGAGGGCAAGCACACCGCCGACGCCACCACGGTCGAGGAAGGCCTCGCCATTCAGGAAGAACAGGCGAAATACGATGACGATTTCGCCACTGAAACGGCCATGGCAAACACCCTGCTGACGCCGCGGTTCTATACCACTGACTTTGATGAGCTTGATGCCATCGACGTGACGCCGGTGCGCGATGACTGGGACAGTCTGATCGCGCAGATGGTTGCGGATCCGAACAAGGGCCACTTCAAAAAGAACGAAGACTGGGACCATGTGGACTGGGACGGCATGGAGCCGCAGCTGAAAAAGGAATTCATCGACTTCCTGATCTCAAGCTGCACCGCCGAGTTCTCAGGCTGTGTGCTCTACAAAGAGATGAAACGCCGCGGCAACAACGATGACATCACCCAGCTCTTTCAGCTGATGGCGCGGGACGAGGCCCGGCACGCGGGTTTCATCAATGACGCGCTGCGCGAAGCCGGTCTGCGCGTGAACCTCGGGTTTCTCACGCAGAAGAAGAAATACACCTATTTCCGGCCCAAATTTATCTACTACGCCACCTATCTGTCGGAAAAGATCGGTTACGCACGTTACATCACGATCTTCCGTCATCTGGAGGCCAACCCGCAGCATCGGTTCCATCCGATCTTCAAATGGTTCTGCGAGTGGTGCAACGACGAGTTCAGCCATGGCGAGGCCTTTGCGCTGCTGATGAAAACAGACCCGAAGCTGACCAGCGGACACAACGTGCTGTGGATCAAGTTTTTCCTCACAGCTGTCTATGCGACGATGTATGTGCGCGACCACCAGCGCCCGGCCTTCCACGCGGCCCTGGGTGTGGATCCCGACTGGTACGCGCATGAAGTGTTCACCAAGACCAGCAAGCTCAGCGAACAGATTTTCCCGATCACGCTGGACATTGATCATCCACGCTGGCAGCGGCAGCTGGAAAAACTCCAGAAAGCGAACGTTGATCTGGCGGAGGCCACGCAGAACGGACAGGTCCTGCGCAAGATCGGTGCACAGGCCCGGGCGGCAGCGGCCTTTGTGGCGCTGATCACGATCCCTGCGAAAAAACACCAGGTGCCTGCGCAGACCAGAATGGAGCCGGTCTATTGAACCCTAGCCTGCACATATCGTCTGTGCAGACAGGCAGGCCCGGGCGCACGGGCCATGCGAGGCCGTGCGCGCCCGGGGCTTTCGGTTGCGCGCAACCGCAAGCCGGCGTCGGGAGGCACCCGTCGTGACCCTCTGGACCCCTGCCCTTTTTGCCCTCTTTGCCTGGTGGTTCTCCACCGGTGCAATCCTGTGGGTGGTCCGTTCGGCGGACAGGCAGGGGGAACACGCGCGGCGGCGCGCGGTCTGGTTTGGCCTGCCCTTTCTGGCCGCCGGAGCGGCAGGGTTCTGGGTGACGCTCTGGACGAACGACACGCTCAGCATCTATGTCGCTTTTGTGTCGGCCCTGGCAATCTGGGGGTGGATCGAACTGGCTTTCCTGACGGGCGTAATCACCGGACCCAACACCAGCCCGCTGCCCGAAGGCGTCCCCGAGTGGGAGCGTTTCATCCGCGCCTGGGGCACGCTGGCCTATCACGAGATGCTGCTGGCAGCCACTCTGGTCGCGATGTTCCTGGTAGGATGGGACCACGTGAACCCCTTCGGGCTCTGGACATTCGCGGTGCTGTTCTTTGCGCGCATTTCAGCCAAGCTCAACCTCTTTCTGGGCGTGCCCAAGATCAACGTTGATTTTCTGCCGGGTGCGCTGTCTCACCTGCCCAGCCATTTCCGGCACCGCGCGATGAACTGGCTCTTCCCGGTCTCTGTCAGCGCGCTGACTTTTGCCGCCGCCTGCTGGCTGGAACGCATTGCCGCGACAACAGCACCGGGCGCTGCTGCAGGATTTACTTTACTGACCGCCATTACAGCTCTCGCTCTCTTTGAGCACTGGATGATGGTCCTGCCCATTCCGGACGAAAAACTCTGGCGCTGGATGATCCCGGCGGCTGCTCCGGCGGGCACAGCAAAACCACAGGACACACTACCCACAGGGAAAACAGAAGGGGGACATCATGGACTTTGATGCACTGTTCCAAACGCAACTGGACGCACTGAAGGAAGACGGCAACTACCGCATTTTTGCCGAACTGGAGCGCAAAGCGGGCGCCTTTCCGAAAGCGCGCTGCCATGACGAGGAGGCACCGGATCAGGTGACCGTCTGGTGTTCCAACGACTACCTCGGGATGGGCCAGCATCCGGATGTGATCGGCGCCATGAAAGACACCATTGATGCCTGTGGCGCAGGTGCCGGCGGCACCCGCAATATCTCGGGCACAAACCACAACCACAAACTGCTTGAGGCGGAACTCGCAGACCTGCACGGCAAGGAAAGCGCGCTGCTCTTTACCTCGGGCTATGTGTCCAACTGGGCAGCCCTCAGCACCCTTGGCAGCCGCATCCCTGACGCTGTCATCCTGTCGGACGAGCTGAACCACGCTTCCATGATCGAGGGTATCCGCCATTCCCGCGCCAACAAGGTGCTGTGGAAACACAATGACCCCGAAGACCTGGACCGCAAACTCTCAGCCCTGCCCGCGAATGCCCCCAAAATCGTGGCCTTTGAGAGTGTCTATTCCATGGACGGCGACATCTGCCCGATGCAGGAGATCGTCGAAGTCGCTGAAAAGCACGGCGCACTGACCTATCTCGACGAGGTGCATGCCGTTGGCCTTTATGGCCCCCGTGGCGGCGGTGTCAGCGAGCGCGAGGGCCTAGCAGACCGCATCACTCTGATCGAGGGCACCCTGGGCAAAGCCTACGGTGTCATGGGCGGCTATATCACGGGCTCTGAAGCGCTCTGTGACTTCATCCGGTCCTTCGCCTCCGGGTTTATCTTTACGACCGCCCTGCCCCCGGCTGTGGCGGCTGCAGCGCAAACGTCGATCCGGCACCTCAAAGCCTCCTCAACAGAGCGGAAGCTGCAGCGCGAACGCGTAGCCTATCTGCGCAAACGCCTGGACCAGGAAGGCATCCCGCATCTGGACAACCCCAGCCACATCATCCCGGTGATGATCAAGGATCCGGTCAAATGCCGGATGATCGCGGATTATCTGATGCAGCAGTACGGTATCTACGTGCAGCCCATCAACTATCCCACGGTCCCCAAGGGCACCGAGCGGCTGCGCTTTACGCCATCGCCGATGCACAGCATCGACGACATCGAACACCTGGTTCTGGCACTGAAGGAACTGTGGAAACAATGCGCGATCAGCCACGCAGTCGCCTGACGACCAGCCACAAAGGCGGGCCGGACGCATGGCGTCCGGCCCGCCTCCCCACAAATCCGCTGAAAAATTTATTGACCTGACGCCCCGACTGCGCAGACTTCTGCCTGGGCGCCAGCCTGTATTTTAACACAAAGACAAAAGGGATTTTTATGCGGTCCATCATTTCATTTACGCTCATTGCTCTTGTAGCGGCTTGCAACACCACCACTGACCCGGCTCCCGGGGAGACCCCTGCTGCAACCGCAGCGGACCCGCTGATCGGAAAAACGCTGACCGGGCCGCAGGCAACATTCATCTTTAATGCTGACGGGACTGTTGGCGGCTCTTTCCGCGACAATCCGATCGTGGGCGTCTATACCGCCTCCGCAACGGAGGTCTGCAGCACCTACTCGGCACCCGCGAACTTTGCAGACCTCGGCGAAATCTGCAGTAAACCGGCGATCAGCGGCGATCAGGTTGTCTTTAACCGCCGTGACGGTTCGACTTCCCCGGCCTACACTATCGGCGGATAAGAAACGACACCTGCGCGCCGGGCGGTTCATCGAATGCCCGGACAGGGCCTGCCGGTCTGGCGCGCGGGGCCCGGCTGCAGATCTTCTCACAATTGTGACTGTTGACTCTCGCAAGTATCTCCTACGTTGTACGGCAACCAACGAAGGAGATACCGATGACACGCACTTTTGCAGCACTGATCGCGCTCAGCTTCGCAGCTCCCGCTTTTGCCGACGGCCACGGCGGCGATGCAGCAGCAGGCGAGAAAGAGTTCAACAAATGCAAATCCTGCCACATGATCGAATCCGACGCAGGCGAAACGATCGTGAAGGGCGGCAAAACAGGTCCGAACCTTTACGGTGTGATCGGCCGCACAGCGGGCACTGCGGATTTCAAATATGGCAAAGACCTCGTAGCAGCTGGCGAAGCTGGCCTCGTCTGGGACGAAGCGAACCTGGCGGAATACACCGCAGACCCACGGGCATTCCTGCGTGAATACCTGGGCGACAGCAAAGCCAAGTCCCGTATGGCGTTCAAACTGAAAAAGGGTGGCGCAGACGTCGCGGCCTATCTGGCGTCAGTCGGTGGCGGCGAAAGCTGATCTGCTGACATTATGGACGATGGCCGCTGCCCTCCTGGGGCGGCGGCTTTTTTATTATGGAAATACAGGCTTTTCATGAAACGGACATTCCTTCTCCTTCTGGTGGCACTTGCTGCGGGCACTGCCGCGCTGGCGCATCAGGGCGTCACAAATCCCGCGGTCATAGCCCGCATGCACGGTATGAGCGACATCGCAGGCCATATGAAGACACTGGGCACCATGGCAAAGGGCGAAACACCGTTTGACGCGGATGCTGCGCGTGCCGCCGCCGCAGGCATCTCCGACTATGCCGCCGAGATCCCTGCACTGTTCCGCGCGCCTGAGACGGACGCAAAATCTGAAGCACTGCCTGTGATATGGGATCGTTTTGATGACTTCGCCCGGCTGTCCACGGAGCTGGCGACAGTGGCAGACGGGCTGTCCCGGTCCATTTCCGGGCCGGATGACCTGCAACCGGCCCTGCGCGCTCTGGGCGGCAGCTGCCGGGACTGTCACCGCACCTACCGGCAGTGACACCTGCTCACAACGGTGTGTGACGGGTTGCACCGGCCCCATGGCGCCCCATCTCTTCAGCAACCAGACCAAAAGGAGAGACCCGATGCCGCTGACACGCCGCGCCTTTCTGATCACATCGGCCGCCATTCCGGCCGTGGCTGCCACAGCAACACTGGTGCGCGCCGCGACGCCTCCGGTCTACATGGACCGCAACGGCACCGCGATCGATGGCTCTGATGCAGTGGCCTATTTCACCGAAGGCAAACCGGTCCGGGGCAATGCCGCCTTCACCCATGACTGGAACGGGGCCACCTGGCGCTTTGCCTCTGCCGCCAACCGAGACGCCTTTGCTGCAGACCCACAGGCCTACGCCCCGCAATACGGCGGTTACTGCGCGTGGGCCGTCAGCGAAGGCTACACCGCCTCCACAGTGCCCGAGGCGTGGAAAATCGTCGACGGACGGTTGTTTCTGAATTATTCGCGCCGGTTCCAGCGCAAATGGGAACGGGATCAGGACGCACGAATCCGGGCGGGTGATGCAAACTGGCCCTCGGTGCTGAACGGCTGACCAGAACAGTCGCTCCGGGGCACGCCTGACGGACCGCTCCCGGCTGTCCGCAGGGTCTTCGAACCCTCACCGATTGTTCCCCGGGTCTGGCCTCTCGCCACAAGAGAAAATTTGTTGCCATATCCGAAACAATCAGCGGGTTTTCCCTGGCATTATGGCCAGATTGCAGAAATCTGACACAATTAGCGCAAATTGTTTGAAAAATTTTGCCGTCATTGCGATTATGCGGCATCGGACGGGGGAACTCCGGATGCTGCGAGGGATATGTGCAGCGATGGACCGGCCGAATAGTTTAACAAACTGCTGCGGGAACTCACCCTGAACGGGACCCGCAACGTTACGAGGGGTGAAGTAACAATGAAGACTTTAACGATCGCGGCGGCCGTCACCGCCATGAGCGTGTCTGCGGCCGTGGCTGCAACCACCACAATCGATTTCACAGACCCGGCGTCCCACTACTGGACGTGGGGCGAGACGTTTGAATCCGACGACGGAAGCGTTTCTGTTGATGTAACTGCACATACCTACGACAGCGACACCAAGGAAATCGGCTCCCGTGTCTGGCTGGGTCAGTGGCAGGATTACGGTCTGGGGACCTGCAGTTCTGCATACCGCTGGCGGTGTACAGACGATCACCGCGTTGATGGCTATATCAACAACGACCTGATCAAACTGAGCTTCGGCCAAGACGTGACATTGACCGAAATCGAGTTCGGCTCTTACAGTCCGGCAACTGTCAAAACAGATGAAATCGTGGGCACAGAGCGCCGCTGCCGCTGGCGCCGGGGCAAGTTGCGCTGCTATAGCCGCGACGTTTACGGCACTGAAACGCTCTACGACAACTTCGACCTCTTTGCGGGCGACCCGCTGGAGTTCCTGTTTGTTGACGATGTTGCGGGCAGTGTTGATCTGGGCTCAGGCGCAGCAACTGCTTCGATGTTCGGCATTGGGGCACCGGCATGGGACGACTCTTTCAAAATCCGCTCGGTCACTGTTGAGGTGAACCCGGTACCGCTGCCGGCATCCGGCCTGATGCTGCTGGCCGCCGTTGGTGGTCTCGCGGCACGCCGGGCCCGCAAAAGGGCCTGATAGCTCATAATATCAATGCAAAGGGCGGCTCTGACGAGCTGCCCTTTTTTCATTATTCCGCCGGGTCTTCAGAGCGTGCAGAACAAAGCCGAACGCATGTGAACCAGGGCCGCCAGCCAACTCGTCAGCACGGCGGCTATCGGCACCAGAGCGCCCCCCACCGCCTCCAGCCGCGGTCGTGCCAGGATCAGCAGTATCGCAAGAACAACCGATCCGATCAGGAAAAGCCCTGCATTCACGGCCATGCCGCCGATGCCCAGCATGCAGGCGGGCCTGCCGGTCTGATCCACTGCCGTGAGGGCAAGCGCGGCCCCTGCCCCGGCCAGCTGAGCAAGAGCAATGCCGCCAGGCAGCCGCGCCGCACGCGGACGGTGCCGCATCGCTGACACGAGCCAGGCGGCCATCCAGGCCAGTGCTACCGCCCAGACCAGAGGCGGCATCGTCAGAACAAGAAAAGTCATCAGGTCACAATCCTGAGTTCGGAAACGTCGCTGTCCACATCCCGGCACGCCGTGAGCAGGCGCCGTTCGAGGTGTGTCTGCACATAGGCCGCATGAAAACGCGAGGGAGCCCGCAGCGTCAACCGGCCCCCTGCCCGCTCAACCCGTTCCAGCGCGGCAATCCACGAGGCATAAGTGCCCGCGTCCTCTGCGTGCAGGACCGCCCGGGCCAGCGCCCATTCCGTGCCTCCGGATACGTCGGGCGCAGGTACGTCCCCACGCACGGGTAAGGGCACCACAGCGGGCGTGTCCTGATGCCCCATGCGCAGTTCGAAATCAGGACCTACCGCAGCCCAGGTCGCTTCTGTATCAGCAAGAATACGATCAATCCCGAGACTGTATTCCGTGACTCTGCCCCGCGCGCCCTGGCGGCGCACACAGAGCCACCCCCGCGCCCGCAACAGGGACATCTCACGTTTGACGGTGCGTTCATCCACCGACCACAGTCGCGCAATCTCGCGCTGCCCGACAGCCAGTTCGTCGCGGGCCCAGTTGTATCTCGCGGTGATCAGGGTCATCAGCCTCAGCACACGTCTCTGATCATGCTTTCCCTGCGACAGGGCCAGTGCCCCCATCGCAGTCAGCAGATCATACTTGCGTGCAGATGCCCCACGACCCACAGGTCTCTGGGAAAGCATATCCTGCCCTCAATTTCAGTGATGCATCGGCCGGTGAGCGGTCCGTGCTGCCTCGGGAACCGGGCTGGTTGTCCAGCCTCTGTGCCAGATCATGCCAGATCTCGCCGTTTTTCGCAAACAATGTCTGATTTGCGTCCGAAGCGCCGATTCTGTCAAGGCTTTGTGTGGAATTGCCGGATACCTGGACCTCATGAAAAAGAAAAATCTGGTTTATATGGTATTGGGTGACACTCATGATGTCCCCTATTTGATTGCTTTTGTCCCCCAATCTGCAGTGTGCTTGTGAAACCTGTCCCCCTAAATCCAGGCAATTGCCCTGGCAATTCATGGGCAGTTCATTTTGCGGAACAGAATCACCGGAACACCTGTTCCCCGGGGAACAGGTGTTTCGGGTGATGTCGGCTACATCCGCCGTTTTACGATATTCCCTTTTGCCTTTTTCGCCAAATCCGCGTAAATCTGGAAAAAACAAGAATTAGCGTCCCCGCGGGGACAACAGACAGCAGACAGGCCGCGCATGTTCACGCACAAAGATCTCGCACAGCTGCAGGCACAATCTCTCCGGATGCAGGGATTTATCCGCCAGCAGACCTACAGCCCACAGAACGAAAAGACGCTGCGCCGGTTCTCAAGCTGGGAAGTGGCCGAGCTGATTTTCCGGGTGAACCAGTCAACGATGCGCGGACGGCTGGCGGCGGACCCTACCCTGCCCCAGGGCACGGTCGAGGCCGACGGACGCCAGCACTGGTACAGCCTCGAAGAGATCAACGAGATGCGCAGGCGGCTGAAAGTGAACCGCAAATCGCTGATGCCCTACCGGCCAGCGGGCAAGCGCGCGATGCGGGCGGCCATCGCCAACTTCAAGGGCGGTGCGGGTAAATCCACCGTGGCGCTGCATTTCGCCCATGCCGCGGCCCTTGATGGCTACCGGTTGCTCTGTGTGGACTTTGACCCGCAGGCGACGCTCAGCCACTCCATGGGGCTCAGCGACGTGGCGGAGGAGTACACCGTCTGGGGCATTATGGCCCGCGATCTGGCCGCCGAGACGGAGCGCATGAACCGCAGCGCCCAGGGCGCCGAGAGCGGCACCGCCCTGCCCCAGCGGCGACTGCCATCCAGCATCGCGGATATGGGTCTGGGCGATCTGCGGACCACCGATTTTATCAAGCCAACCAACTGGCCGACGATTGACATCGTGCCCTCCTGCGCCAATGCGGCCTTCGTGGAATTCGCCAGTGCACAGTACCGGCACCTCAACCCCGAATGGTCGTTCTTTGCCGCTGTGTCGCGCTTTCTCGATCAGCTGCCGGCGGACGCTTATGACCTCGTGTTGTTCGACTGCCCGCCCGCGATTGGCTATCAGTCGATGAACGCGGTTTTTGCAGCCGACATGCTCTACATCCCCTCTGGACCCGGTTACTGGGAATACGATTCCACCACGTCATTCATCGGTCAGCTGGCCGAGGCGCTGGAGGATCTGAGCCGGTTTTCCGGACTTGTCCCCGCGGGGACAATGAACCTGCCCAAAACCTTTCTGGATCTGCGCTTCCTGCTCACACGCTTTGAGCCCAACAACGATCTGCACCGCGCGATGCAGCAGGCCTTTGTCAAAGTCTGGGGTGATAGGGTTGCAGAACACCCGATCGAAATGACGCGTGCCGTCGAGCAGTCGGGGCGTTTTCTGTCCTCGATCTACGAGATCGATTATCGCGATATGACCCGCGAAACCTGGCGGCGTGCCCGCGCCTCTTTGACCAGGCCTATGCGGAGTTCCGAACCCACCTTTGTACGGCCTGGGATCAGCTGGAGGATGAGCAATGAGCAAGCGGCGTGTCTTTGACATCGACTTTGACGAGGCGTCTGTCCCCGCGGGGACAGAGGATGAAGCCCCTGCCCGGCGCGGCCCGATGGCGGCGGCAATCTCAGAGAACGCAGAGGCGCTCAGCGCCCGCCAGTCCGCCGAAGCTGACATCCGGGCCGAGAACGACCGGCTGGCACATGAATACGTGGCGCTCAAAAAGAATGGTCAGATCCTGGGCAGGATCGATCCCGCGCAGATCAGTGCCTCCAAACTGGTGCGCGACCGCGCCGCCGGGCGCGATCCGGAACTGGATGAGCTCAAAGCGTCGATCCGCGCGGTTGGTTTGTCCAATCCGATCCATGTTGAGGAGGTCGGAGACGGCTACGAACTGATCCAGGGCTTCCGGCGGCTGAGCGCCTGGCGTGAACTGCATGCTGAAACCGGAGATGCCAGATATGCCACCATCCCCGCGACGCTTCAGGCGCGCGGTGCGCAGCTGGATCACCTGTACCGGCGGATGGTCGACGAAAACCTGGTGCGCCGCGATATTTCCTTTGCCGAGATGGCGCAGCTGGCCATGTCCTATGCCGAACGTGGTGGTCATACGGTAACCGATGCGATTGAGACGCTTTATGCCTCTGCGGGTCGTCAGAAGCGGAACTATATCGGTCATTTCGTGCGCCTTCTGGCGGCACTTGGTGACGCGCTGAAGTTTCCTGAAAGCATTCCCCGGGCGACAGGTCTTAGCCTTGTTAAGCTGCTGGAGGCGAATCCGCGGTTCGCAGGCCAGGTCCGTGCGGTGCTGGACAGCCAGCCTGACCGGGATGCACCCACCGAGGTGAGCCTGTTGCGTGGTGCCGTGGCCGGGGCCGCAAAGGCGCAGCCGAAGCCTGGCAAAGCCGTCGCGCCGCGTTCATCCGCGCGTACGACGATCCGGCTCAACCGGCCCGAAGGTGTTGCAAAGTGCACGGCGTCGGCAGGTAAGTTCGAGGTGCTGCTGGATCATGATTTCGGCACCGTTGACCCGCGCCGCCTGGAGCTTGCCGCGCGGGCATTACTCGACAGCCTCAAAGACTAGTTCTCCAGAAAATCCAGGATTTGGCGGGAGATCCGTTCCGGGTCTTCCTCATGCGCCAGGTGGCCCACGTCCTTCAGCAGGACAAAGGCCGCGTCTGGGATCTGCTGTGCGGCCTTCTGTGACACATCAGGAGGCACTGTTTTGTCCCGTTCACCGGCGATCAGCAAGGTGCGTGCAGTGAGGTCTGGCAGGCTTTTCAGCAAGCTGTCCAGCTCCCATTGCGCCATCATCAGCAGCGTGGCGTCTGCATGGTCGCGGTCAGCCACCAGCCGCCGGTACAGATCAAGCCCGTAAGAGTCTAACTCAGAGCCTGTACCGCGGATCAGAGCGGTGACCCGCGCAGGAGTGCCGGACGTGGCCGAGAACACGCGCGCCGTAAAGGGAACCGCTGCAAGCAGCTTTGCGAGCACCGGAAACAAGACCCCGGCAAGCCCCTGAAACGTGTCCAGAGCGGCATTGATACCGATGATGGCCGGTGGGTGTCCCTGCGGGGACAGCAGGCTGCCGGACAGGCGCAGGGCCAGTGCACCGCCGGCGGAATGACCGATGATGGCCTCTGGCTGCCAGCCCTCGTGCGTACAGAGCGCCAACACATCCTCTGCCATCGTGTCGAGCCCGCAGCGATGCCTCGCACCCAGCTGCGTAAACCCCTGGCCTGGCAGATCGATGGCGACCACGTGAAAGGACGCGGCAAGGATCGGGATCAGTGCGCGGAAGGAATGTGTGCTGCCACCGGCGCCATGCAGCAGCAGGATCAGCGGGCCGGTGCCGGTCTCCTGGACGTGCCAGCGGTGCGGCCGCGACATCACCTGCCGTGAGATGCCCGGGTGGGGCCAGTCATCTGGTGGGGGCCATTGCACGGCCTCAGCCGTCCAGAGCGGCGCTCACAGCGCCTGTGAGGCGTTTTGCGTCTGCGCGGGGCAGGGCGAGGTATGGAGCGTCCAGTGCGCGCTGAGAGGGCTCTGAGGGCGTCCTGAGGCCGTGTCGACATGTCGATAACCAGCGCGCCGATGCCCTGAACACGCAAAACGTCAGCAAACCGCTCGGTGTCTCTGGCTGCCGCAGCCCGGTCCGGGGTGCCATCAAGCGCCACATTAGCGCGCCCGTCGGTCAGCACGACAACGGTTGGGGTCAGGCCGCGGGCACGGCTTTGCGTGGCAAGGGCGGCTGCCTGCTCCAGCCCTGCTGCCAGAGGCGTGCCGCCGCCGCCGGGCAGGCTTGCGAGCCGTCGCTTGGTCTGTACCAGCGAACGGGTCGGTGGCAGCAACAGTTCCGCGCCCGTGCCGCGAAAGGCGATCAGGGCCACGTGGTCCCGCGCGGCATAAGCCTGGGCCAGCAACATCTCCACCGCGCCCTTGGCCTCGTTCAGGCGTGACACGGCGGCGGAGCCCGAGGCGTCGACTGTGAAGATCAGCAGGCGGTCGGACTGCTCCTCGAAGCGCTTGAGGCGGATGTCCGCAGGGCGGATCAGAAGCCCCTTTCTGTCCGGTTGCGCGCGGCGGCGCAGAGGCTGCCACGGCGCTGCGGTCCGAAGGGTGGCGACCAGATCGATGCGCGATGTGCCGTCAAGCCGTCCGGGGCGGGAGGGCAGGGGGCGTCCGCGCCGGTTGCCCTTGCGCGCCTTGCCCGCGCCGGCGCCGCCCGAACGTGGGGCTGTCCCCGCGGGGACAAGACCGGCCAGCAGATCAGCGGGCAGCAGCGCCTGCACGGCGTCCACGAGGATATCGCCGTCAGGAAGGCTGTCGGTGTTGCCGGGATCGCCGTCAGTATCCTGTGGCTCATCCGGTGGCGGAGGGGAGGGGCTCGGCAGCTGCATCGGTTTCTTCGGGCACGCAAGTAGCGCGATGCGGGAATACCAGCATGGCGGCGGCTTCAATGTCCGCATCGGTAACCGCCATCCTGCCGTGAAACCCTGCGTGTGCCCGCGCCACCCGCAGCGCCATCAGCGGCGCGCGCAGGCTGTTGATCCCGAAGCGTGCGGCCAGCAGCGTCAGCGTTTCTCCGGTCCCGTCCGGGACAGTTACAACAGAGGGATCAGTGGTTGTTGTCCCCGCGGGGACAGGCGCCCAGTCCATGGGCATCCGGCCTTCGGGCGCGAAGCGGAACGGCAGGCGCTCCGAGAGGCTCGCGGGCAGCGTTTCGTCCGGTTCGGCACCCTCGTCGAGCGCCAGAATGCAGTGCCCGGCATCCATATCCAGCTGCTGCGCAAGCCGTGCTGCGAGCCCGGCAGCGCAACGTTCCGCCATTGTCAGGATGGCTGTACAAGGGATATGAAAAAATCCTGATTTTTCAATTACTTGACCGGATTCAAGCGTCGCGCTGAGATCAATGCCGCCAAACAGCTGTTCGTCGGTTATGCCGGGATGTATGCGTCTTGCTTCCAGGCCTTTCAGCCCGTCGAGAACCCGGTCCCGCGCGGGGCCTGCACGCATCCGGATATGCGCGCCGCCCAGACGCTGTGGATCGAACAGCAGCAGACCCGCGCCGAGTGCGGCAAGGTGCCAGCTGTCGGCATTGCCGCTCACCCCAGCACGTCCGCGACGATGCGTCTGACCCGCTCGCCGGAGCCGGCTTCGTCCAGTGGGTCGCGGCGCAGACGGTGGGACAGGGCGGACGGAGCGATTTCGCGCAGATGATCGCGTTTGAGCTTGCGCGCGCCCTGCCAGGCGGCGAGGGCGCGGGCGGTGCGTAGCAGCGTCAGTTCACCACGCAATCCGTCGGAGCCGAGGGCGATACACAGTTCCGCGCAATCGGTCAGGATGTCGTCCGGGGTCTGGATTTTCGCCAGCCGTTTGCGCGCCTTGAGGATCGTGTCCCGCACCTCTGCATCGCGGGCGGACCAGGTTTCCAGGAATCCATCCGGATCGGTCTCGAAGGCGTCGCGCCGGCGGATCACTTCCACCCGTTCTGCTGCATCAGACGGTGAGCGGACCTCCACCGACAAGCCGAACCGGTCGAGCAGTTGCGGGCGCAGTTCGCCCTCTTCCGGGTTGCCCGATCCGACCAGCACAAACCGTGCAGGGTGCCGGATCGACAGCCCCTCGCGTTCGACGACATTCTCGCCCGACTGGGCTACATCCAGCAGCAGATCCACGATGTGATCTTCCAGCAGATTGACCTCATCAATGTAGAGATAACCGCGGTTGGCCCGGGCCAGAAGACCCGGTTCAAAGGCCTTCTCGCCGCGTGTCAGTGCCCGTTCTATGTCGAGCGCTCCGACAACGCGGTCCTCTGTTGCGCCAAGGGGCAGGTCGATGACCGGGGTGGGTCGGGTTACAAGCTTTTTCGAGCCTAATTCAGCCCAATCCGGGCATTCCGCGACCTTTGGCGCATTCACGGGGCAGCTTTCGACCATCCGGATGGGTGGCAGCAGTGCTGCGAGCGCGCGCACGGCCGTGGACTTGCCGGTGCCGCGGTCTCCGAACACCAGCACGCCGCCAATACCCGGATCGACCGCGGTGAGGATCATGGCCTGTTTCATCTCGTGCTGGCCGACGATGGCTGAGAAAGGGAAGGGGGTCTTCATGCGGGAATTTCCAGATGCTTCAGGGGGCTGGAGCCGCCCCAGTGCCGGTATCGCCCAGAATGGCGAACCGTGCGTAGAGTTCTTCGGAGAACCAGTTGCCGTCACGCACCGCGCGGATGGCGGCGGCGTGTGGCCCGTTTGTCCGGGCGAAGGCGGCCATGCTGGTGGCGTCCGGCCAGATGGAGAACGTGACCTGATGCAGCAGGGGCACCTCTCCGATGCCGATTTTGAAGGCAACATTCCGGTCAGAGCCGATCATCCGGCTGATATCGGGCACGCGTTGCCAGAACTTCATTGCGATTGAGGGCCTGATTGTCGCCCGGGTCAGCGCGGCCAGCGGCCCGGATGGCGTCCGGCCGGTCGGTGAAAAGGGCTCCGTCCCGGACCAGCGTCCGCGTGACGTGCTCGTTTCCAGAATCACCGTCCAGCTTTCGGTGGCACGATCGTGGTACCGGCGGAAAACCGCAGCCTTGCTTGTCTGTTGCCGCGCCGTTTCTGCGTCGGGCCAGCTGGCGAGAATGGCGTAAACGGCGGTGTTGGGCACGGGGGTGAACCCCTCACCGGTTCCGGAGCCGCAGAGTTTCCAGAACCCGATCTGTGGCACTTTTGGCAGGGCAAAACGGGCCGCACCCATCATCCCCAGAGCCCAGGCGCGCGCAACCGGTCCCGCAAAGCGGAAAAAGCTCAGTGTGACGATCGGAGTGTCCTTCATGGCGCGCGCTGGTCTCAAAAGTGTCAACTAAGTCTGACACGCAATTGCGCAAATGGGAAGAACACAATTGTAAATCAAACTGGACACATTTACTGTATGCAGGTGATGACACGTGTTGATCCCATCGAATCTGTTACCACCGACACCGGACGCCGTGACCGGGCGATCGTTATTGGCGCAGGTCTGGGTGGTCTTGCGGCGGCAATGCGTCTGGGCGCACGGGGCTACCGGGTGACGGTAATCGACCGGCTGGACGTGCCGGGCGGGCGCGGTTCAGCCATATGGCAGGACGGGCACCGGTTTGACCTCGGCCCCACGATTGTCACCGTGCCGCAGCTTTACCGTGAGCTCTGGGCAGCCTGCGGGCGGGATTTTGACGCTGACGTCACGCTGAAGCCGCTCGATCCTTTTTACGAGATCCGCTGGCCGGACGGCACAACGTTCACGGCGTCTCAGGATACAGACCGGATGCGCGAAGAGGTGGCACGGCTGTCGCCCGCAGATGTGCCTGGGTTCGAACGTTTTCTGGAAGACAGCGCACGACGGTACTGGTTCGGGTTCGAGGATCTGGGCCGCCGGTCGATGCACCAGCTGTGGGAGCTGATCAAAGTGCTGCCGACCTTTGCGCGTCTGCGCGCGGACCGGTCGGTTTATGCCCATGCCGCGTCCCGCGTGAAGGACGAAAAGCTGCGCATGGCGCTGAGTTTCCATCCGCTTTTCATTGGTGGTGACCCGCTGCACGTGACGTCGATGTATATCCTTGTGGCCTACCTGGAAAAGGAATTTGGCGTCCATTATGCGATGGGTGGTCTTGCCGGTATGGCGCAGGCCATGGCCGGTGTGATCGAAGGGCAGGGCGGTACGCTGTTGATGGACACAGAGGTCGATGAGATCGTTCTGCGGGACGGAGCGGTGAGCGGCGTGCGTCTCAGCAGCGGGCTGGAGATGGGTGCGGATATCGTGGTGTCGAATGCGGATTCCGGACACACCTACAATCATCTGCTGCGCAATCATCGGCGCCGTCGATGGACGCTGGCCAGGCTGGCGCGGACGCGTTACTCCATGTCTCTTTTTGTCTGGTATTTCGGCACAAAAGGCACGCGGCAGGAGTGGCCGGATGTCGGACATCACACCATCCTGAACGGCCCGCGCTACAAAGGCCTGCTGCGGGACATCTTCATCAAAGGCAAGCTCTGCGACGACATGAGTCTGTATATCCACCGGCCATCGGTGACCGACCCGTCGGTCGCCCCGGTGGGTGACGATACTTTCTACGTGCTCAGCCCGGTGCCGCATCTGGGTCACGACAATGGTGTGGACTGGTCCGTGGAGGAACCGAAGTACCGCGAAAAGATGCTGCAGGTGCTGGAACAGCAGATGATGCCGGGGCTGCGCGACCGGATCAGTACCGAGGTGATCTTTACGCCCGAGACGTTCCGCGACCGTTATTTGAGCCCGTTTGGTGCCGGTTTCTCCATCGAGCCGCGCATTCTGCAGAGCGCATGGTTCCGGCCGCACAACGTGTCCGAGGAAGCGAAGGGGCTATACCTGGTCGGCGCGGGCACCCATCCGGGGGCTGGTGTGCCGGGTGTCATTTCAACGGCGGAGGTTCTGGACCGTCTGGTGCCCGATCCGCAGGGGGTCAGATCATGAGCGTCCGCCGCTCCAGTGCGATTGCGCCGGATGACATGGCGCATTGCCGCGAGGCGATCCGGCATGGGTCGTTGTCCTTTCATGCCGCGTCAAAGCTGTTGCCCGCGCATGTGCGCGACCCGGCGCTGGCGCTTTATGCGTTCTGCCGTCTGGCCGACGACGAGGTTGATCTGAAAGCGGACAAAGTCGGGTCGGTGCTGCGCCTGCGTGACAGGCTGGATGCGGTCTATGCCGGACGTCCGGAAAACGCACCGACAGACCGCGCTTTTGCTGCGATGACGGAACAGTTTGAAATGCCCCGGGCGCTGCCGGATGCGCTGCTGGAGGGGCTGGCCTGGGATGCCGATGCCCGGCGGTATGAGACCCTGTCCGGGGTTATGGATTATTCTGCGCGTGTGGCGTCCGCTGTGGGGGCCATGATGTGCGTGCTGATGGGCACGCGCGATGCCGATGCCCTGGCACGCGCCTGCGATCTGGGCGTCGCGATGCAGCTGACAAACATTGCGCGCGATGTGGGCGAAGACGCGCTGGAGCGGCGGATTTACCTGCCGCTGGAGTGGCTGGAGGAGGCCGGGATCGACCCGGAAGCCTTTGTCAGCGATCCGCGACCGACCAAGGCGGTACGCATGATGGTCCGCCGCCTGGTGATGGAGGCCAATCGTCTCTACATGCGGTCTGAGGCCGGGGTTGGTGCGCTGCCGCGCAGTTGCCGGCCCGGGATTTACGCGGCGCGTTTCATTTATGCCGGGATCGGCGGGCAGCTGCGGCAGATGGGCTACGATTCCATTTCCGCCCGCGCCCGCACGTCGAAATGGCAGAAGATCGGCTGGCTGGGCCAGTCGGTGCTGCTGAGCGGGGCCAGTATGGTCATGCCACGGTCTGCCGTGCTTTATGCAAAGCCGCTGCAAGAGGTGCAGTTCCTGGTAGACGCGGCGGCGCGTGGCGGGCCTGTGGCCTCGCGCAGTGATGCGCTGATTTCGGTTCTGAGCACGC
The DNA here is from genome assembly GCF_055693285.1 of Roseobacter sp. S87. The sequence continues at coordinate 95,407 of NZ_JBVFTR010000005.1, read as the reverse complement.
TTGAACAGCATCGCCGGAATGAACGCGCGCGCCTGACCGGTCAGCGCACGGGAGTGACATAACCGCTATGTTCTGGCTGTTGTTCTCTGTCTTTCTGGTGGCCTGTCTCGGGGCAGGGGCCACAGGCGGTCTGTTTCCGCCCGGACCCTGGTACAGGGCGCTCAATAAACCCTGGTTCACGCCGCCGGACTGGGTGTTTCCGGTGACATGGCTGGTGCTGTATCTTTGTATGGCGACGGCAGGGGCAAGGGTTGCGATGACAGAGGGAGCCGGTCTGGCGCTGGCGCTCTGGGCGCTGCAGATCGCGTTCAACGGGCTCTGGACACCGGTGTTCTTTGGCCTTCGCAATATCCGTCTGGGCATGGCCGTGGTCTCTTTTCTCTGGCTCACGGTTTTCTTTGCTATGGTGGCGCACTGGCAGGTGGACACGCTCGCCGGGGTTCTCTTTGTGCCCTACCTGGTGTGGGTGACGATTGCCGCCGCGCTGAACGCCGGGGTCTGGCGCATGAACCCGGATGCCGCGCGCAATCCGCCCGATGTTGCATCCTGAACCCGTCCTGCGGGTTGTTGTCTGGCCAAATGGGTTTTCCGGTCCGGGACCTCAGATCAGAGACCGCAGCCGCCCTTCCCAGTCTGCTGCGGTACCGCCGGCTTTGCCCATGGCCTGCTTGCCGAAATAGAGATGCAGGATCAGATCCGCGGTCTCCTGCAGGTCGCGGTCTGTGGTGTTCTGCCGGTACTGCTGCAGCACGGACAGAATCGCCTCGCGCAGCCGATCCGCCATGGCCTGAACCTTTCGGGCTGCCCTGGGGTGGTCCGGACCCATTTCGACCATGGCATTGCAGATAAAGCAGCCACGCCGGTCGGTATCGTTGCCCTGAAACAGCGGCATGAGACAGGCAACCGCGGTCGGCTCGTTGCAGCGGTTAAGCATCTCTACAGTCCTGCTGACAACGGCCTCATCGTAGCAGTCCAGTGCCTCTAGGTATGTCGCTTCCTTGTCGCCGAAGGCCTGATAGAAACTGCCGCGCGTCATTTCCATCGCCGCCAGCAGATCCGGCAGAGTGGTTGCCCGGTATCCCTTTTGCCAAAAGATATTCATGGCACCCTGCAAGGCGTCTTCGTAGTTAAATTCGCGGGGTCGGGCCATGCCTGTTCCTCAGAAAATCTGATTTTCGTACATAAAAATAGAGCCTGCGTCACCTCACGCAAGGCTCACATTTAGTTGTTTTGTACTATTTGGTCTTAAACGGTATTTCTCTGGGTGTCCCTCACAGACGGGACCTGAACTCCACGACCGGCATTACCCACGCCCCGCACTCAGAAAGGAAGACAATGAACATCATCAAATCCGCAGGCCTCGCCGCCGCCGTAACCCTGGCCGTTGCCACCACCGCACTGGCCGCGGGCCCCGAACTGAATGCATCTTCCACAGGTCTCGCGCTGCAGGGGTATGACCCTGTTGCCTACTTCACCCAGGGTGAAGCGACCAAAGGCAGCTACAAGATCACAACGATCCACAACGACGCGACATACTGGTTCTCCAGCGAAGAGCACAAAGCCACTTTTGAGGCGAATCCTGATGCCTATGTGCCTGAATATGGCGGCTACTGCGCATTCGGCGCGGCCATGGGTTTCAAATTCGACGGCGACCCGCACCACTGGAAAATCGTTGACGGTGAGCTGTATCTGAACCTGTCGAAAGACATTCAGGAGCGTTGGTCGACAGACATTCCGGGCTTTATCCAGCAAGCGGATAACAACTGGGAAACCATCGAAGACGCGACACCTGCATCGCTGCAGCAATAACCAATCAGTACGGCGCAGGGACTGTCGAAATCTCCGCCTGCGCTGTACCGGCGGCACTGCACCTGGCCCACGGATGTGACAGTGCCGCCATTTTGCTTCACCGGATGACGGCACCGGCACCAGCGTCTGTCTGCCGCGTTTCAGCGACATGCCCGGCTGGTATAATCCCTGTCGTTCAGGCCCAGTTCCAGTTTCTGCGCCTCGGCACCCGCACCGCCAGCATCGGTTTGAGAAGCGGGGAGCGGAAGCGCCGCAGGTCCAGCGCTTCATGCACGCCGGTGGTCCGTTCTCCGTCGAGCACCGTTTCCACTGCAGAGCGCGAATAAAACGGAGCATCCAGCATATTCAGTTTCTGTCTTGCGCGCGCCCCGGCGTCAGCCCGGGTTTCGCGGGCGACGGCCCAGAGACTGCGGCGCATGCGCGCTTTGGGGGGCAGGGGGATCGCTGCGGCCTGACCCTGGTGATCGAAACGGAAACCGGCGGCCAGTTCTGACCCGTCCAGCCGGGTGGCGTCATAAAAACAGGTCGCCCCTCGCGACGTGGGATAGCGGCCCCAGGTCCAGTAGGTGAAGTCCTCTTCCAGCGCGCGGGTCCCGAAATTGGCATCGAAATAGCCTTCGCCCTGCCACTGCCAGCCGGGTCTGTCGATGTTCACCTCGATGCGTGAACAGGGCGCAAAGGGGCGCCAGATATGCGCACCGTCCGGTGTCAGCGGCAGTTCAACCGAAGTTACCGCAGACGGGGTCACGGTGATGGTGCCGCGGATACGGCTGATGATAGGCGGGCCGGACACTTCGTCGATGTCGATCACAAGCCTGCCCTGATCCCAGCGCATCATCGAAGGGCCGACCTGAAACCGGCTGCCGGTCTGGCGCAGGGCGTTTTCACCGCGATCCGTCATGGTGAACCGCCCGCCGGGCCCATAGGTTGCCACATTGATACAGACATGATTCTGCGGGTTTTTCCGCCCAGACCAGCGGTACCAGGGCGAGAAGACCGAGCCGATAAAACCGATCACAGAGACCGCGCGTGTGCCGCAGTCGCTCAGACCGTCGACGTACCACCAGGCATAGCCGTTGGGCGCGACGGGGATGTCAAAGTTTGGTCGCTTAAGATCGCCGCGGCCGCGTGCCGGGCGGAGAGTGTCGCCATGGGCACACCGGCACCCGGGTGCGTGCCGCCCCCCGCCAGCCAGAGCCCCGGGACAGATGTCTGGGCTGTCGGGCGTTTCAGCGCGGCGGTCATCCCGTGCGGGGTCTGGCCGTAGAGCGCGCCCAGCGTGTCCGGAAACAGCCTGGCGAAGGTCTGTGGTGTCGTAACTGTCGTCACTGCCGGTTCCGGGCTGAAAGTCAGGCCGAAACCCGCCATCTTCTGCATGATCTGATGATGCCATTGGTCGAGGTCCTCGGGAATGCCGAATGTGTCTGTTGCCGGGGCGTTTGTGATGATCTCAAAACGTTCCGTTGTGGGGGGCGCTGTGCCCTGGCCGCGGTCGCAGGCGCACAGGTAGAGTGTGGGGTCGCGTGGAATCCGGCCTGCCTCGAGGTCCAGAAACTCCGCGTCCGGATCGGCGTCAAAAAAGACGTTGTGATGCGCGAGTGCCGGTCCATCGGGGCGTGCCGCAAAGCTGTAAACCCGTGCCGAGAAAGAGCGGGGCAGGCTGGCTGTCTGTGGTGCGACCTGCTGCAGGTCACGGCCCAGCCTGCCGGTGGCCAGTGAACGCGGGTCCCCGGCATAGACCACGGTATCCGCATCAAGAAAGGCCCCGCGGGACAGCGTTACACCGTTTACCTGGCCGCCTTTCAGGCAGATTTCTTTCACATCCTCTCCCAGGCGGATGTCTGCGCCTTTGCGCCTGGCAAGAGTGGCCACGGCTTCGGCCAGGTGGTGCATGCCGCCCTCGACGACCCAGACGCCGGCAGCTTCGGCTTGCCAGATCAGGGAAAGGATCGCCGGGCTCAGGTGCGGCGCGCCGCCCACATAGGTGGCATAGCGACCGAAAAGCTGTGCGAGGCGCGGATCAGAAAACTGCCGGGTCAGCGCGGTGCGCAGAGAAGACAGGGGCGACATCGCCCGGATCAGGTCTGGCTGGTGCAGAACATGTGGCACCAGTTCTGACAGGCGGGGTTTTGCCGCCTGCATCATCGGCGCATCGAAGGCCTGAAACAGCCGCGCGGTCCGGGCATTGAAAGCGCGGAATTCATCAGCCGCCTTTGGTCCTGCAAATCCGTCAATGGCAGCAGCACTTTTCTGCGGGTCGTCAAAGAGATCCAGCGTGCTGCCGTCGGGCCAGAAATGGCGCGCGAGGGTTGTTTGCCGGTGCAGGGTCACGTGATCTTCGAGCCGCGCCCCCGCAGCGTCAAAAAGGTCGTCAAAAACGTGTCGCATGGTCAGCACTGTTGGTCCGGCGGCAACCGGCCCTGCATCGCTGGGCAGGGTTCTGATCTTGCCGCCTGCGTGACCGTGACGTTCCAGCAGGGTGACCGCCATACCGCCCGCCGCAAGCCGCAGCGTGGCCGCAAGACCGGCAATGCCGGCGCCGACGACGATGGCGCGCGGGCGGTCCGGCAGCAGAGGGGCGGTTTGAAGGTGCATAGGGGATTGTTGACTCACTGAGCCAAACTGTCCAGTATGATTTACACTTTAGTGTCGTAATTAAATGACACATAAGGTCAGAAGGAGTTTCCGATGGGCATGAATGCGCGGATCGAGGCGGCAATTGCACAGTCAGTGGCCGTGGGTCAGGGCAGGGGGCCGTTCCACCCCGGCTTGCCTCAGCACTGGGCTATGCGACAGAGCCAGGTGGCGCGCGGATCAGGCCCACGATCTGTATGTCGGTTGCAATGGCCTGCGGAGACGACCGCCCGGCTCTGTCGGATGCGGCAGCCTCGGCGCTCGAACTGATACACTGCGCCAGTCTCGTGCATGACGATCTGCCCTGTTTCGATGATGCGGATATCCGGCGCGGCAAACCGTCTGTGCACAAAGCCTATTCCGAACCGCTGGCCGTTCTGACAGGTGACAGCCTGATCGTGCTGGCCTTTGAAATTCTTGCGCGCCAGTCCGGCGCAGCACCCGACCGCGTGGCGCAGCTGATCATGACCCTGGCGCAGCGTACCGGTATGCCGGGCGGGATCTGCGCGGGTCAGGGGTGGGAAAGCGAGGCAGAGATTGACCTGTCCGCCTATCACCAGGCCAAAACCGGCGCATTGTTTATCGCCGCCACGCAGATGGGTGCGATTTCCGCAGGCCAGGATGCAGAGCCCTGGTTTGAACTGGGCGCCCGCATCGGTGAGGCGTTCCAGGTGGCGGACGATCTGCGCGACGCGCTTTATGATGCGGAGACCCTGGGCAAACCGGCGGGCCAGGATGATCTGCACGGGCGGCCCAATGCGGTCACGCTGCTGGGTGTACAGGGTGCGATCTCCCGGCTGCGTGACATTCTTGGCGGTGCCATCGCATCGATCCCGTCCTGTCCGGGCGAAGCGCAGCTGGCAGAGATGGTGCGTAAATACGCCGAACGTCTGACACCGGTGGCACCGGCAACGGCGACGGCACGTTCCGGCAATGTCTGATCTGAGCGCACAGCTTCCCGGGTGGCGCGGGGGCTGGCTGAACCGGCTGGTTGCACGTCCCGGGTTTCAGAGCTGGGCCAGCCGCTTTCCCCTGACACGGGGCCAGGCGCGGCGGGATGGGGCGGTGCTCTTCGATATCGTCCAGGGATCTCGTTCAGAGCCAGGTTCTGATGGCAGTCGTTGAACTGGACCTGTTGCGGCGGCTGCGCGGCGGTCCGCTGACAGCGGAACGTCTGGGCCTCGCAACCGATGTCCCGCACGACCGGATGGAAATTCTGCTGCGCGGTGCCGCAGCGCTGAAACTGTTGCGGCGCGACCGGGCGGGCCGGTACCACTTGGCGCGGAAGGGTGCGGCGCTGATGGGCGTGCCTGGGCTCGAGGCGATGATCCGGCACCATCGCGCATTCTATGCCGACCTGGCCGACCCGGTGGCTTTGCTGCGGGGGCCCGATCAGACGGAACTGTCGGAGTTCTGGCCCTATGTCTTCGGCGCGCGGGGTCAGATTGATCCGGCGGTGGCCGAGACCTACTCGGATCTGATGGCTCAGAGCCAGCGGCTTGTCGCAGAGGACACGTTGCGCGCCGTCTCTCTGAAAGGTGTTACGCGGCTTCTCGATATCGGCGGGGGCACCGGCGCGTTTCTCGAAGCGGCGGGTAAAGCCTGGCCTGGAATGGAGCTGGGGCTGTTTGATCTGCCACAGGTCACGCCCGGAGCTGTTGCGCGGTTCGAAGCAGCAGGGATGGCGGATCGTGTCACCCTGCATCCGGGGTCGTTTCGGGATGATCCTTTGCCCGAGGGCGCTGAAGCGATTTCGCTGATCCGCGTGCTCTATGATCACACAGACGCGACGGTCGAAGCCTTGCTTGCCGCAGTTTATGACGCGCTGCCCGCGGGGGGCCGGCTGATCATATCAGAGCCTATGGGGGGTGACCGTGCCCCCGACAGAGCCGGCGATGTCTACTTCGCTTTTTATACGCTGGCGATGCAAACCGGCCGGACACGTACCCCCGGTGAGATCACAGCGCTGTGCGAGGCGGCAGGATTCACCGCTATTCAGAGCCCGTCCCCGGCGCGGGCATATGTCACGCGGACGCTGACGGCGGTGAAGCCTGATAACTGATCGAAGCATGTGTCCATTTTAATTGACAGTTGAGTATGTAAGCTTAAACTGACAATTGTGACTGATCGTGATCATGAGTCTTTGATCCAGTTCAGTTCCCACGAAAGAGACGATGGAGAGAACATTGGAAACCACCGCCGTTCTGCTGAAGGGTCCGCGTGATCTGGATGTCGACAGCCTGGCGCTGACGGCGCCCGGAGCGGATGATCTGGTGGTTGATATCTCCCACTCCGGAATTTCCACAGGTACCGAAAAACTCTTCTGGTCAGGGCAGATGCCGCCTTTTCCGGGCATGGGCTATCCGCTGGTGCCCGGTTACGAAGCCGTTGGTGAGGTCGTCGAGGCGTCGCCTGCGTCCGGCTATCGCGCTGGCGACCGGGTCTTTGTGCCGGGGGCAAACTGCTATGACGGTGCCTTCGGGCTTTTCGGTGGTGCCGCGGCCCGCGTAGTGACCGCGCCGGACCGGGTTACGCGAATCGATCTCGACGCTTGGCCCGGCAGGGGCGCTGCTGGCGCTGGCGGCGACGGCGCGCCATTCGATGGCGGGGCTGAACAAATCCGTGCCGGACCTGATTGTGGGCCACGGCGTGCTGGGACGTTTGCTGGCCCGGCTGACAATTGCAGCAGGTGCTCCGGCGCCGATGGTCTGGGAAACCGACCCTGACCGCCGCAGTGGTGCGGAGGGCTATGAGGTCATCGACCCGTCCGAAGATCCGCGGCGCGATTACATGTCCGTCTACGATGCCTCCGGCAGTGTCGGTGTGCTGAATGAACTGGTCGCCCGGATGGGCAAGGGTGGCGAGATCGTGCTCGCAGGCTTTTACACCGACCCGATCAGTTTCGCATTCCCGCCAGCCTTCATGAAAGAGGCGCGCTTCCGCGTCGCCGCCGAATGGACGCATGACGATCTCGCCGCAACGCGCGCGCTGGTCGAGGCCGGGCTGCTGAGCCTTGACGGGCTGATCACGCATACCAGCCGCGCGGCGGATGCGCCCGCGGCCTATGAGCGGGCGTTCTCTGATCCGTCCTGCCTCAAAATGATACTGAACTGGAAGGATGTGGCATGAAGGACGAAGTTCCGAACCTCAAGGATTACGATGCCCGTCTGAAGGACGAAGCGGGTGAGGCGACACTGGAAGTGCCGCAGTCCGAGCCCACGTCCAAAACGCAGATCATCGCGATCTATGGCAAGGGCGGGATCGGCAAGTCTTTCACGCTGGCCAATCTCAGCCACATGATGGCCGAACAGGGCAAGCGTGTGCTGCTCATTGGCTGTGATCCGAAGTCGGACACCACGAGCCTGCTGTTCGGTGGTAAGGCATGCCCGACGATCATCGAGACCTCGACCCGCAAGAAGCTGGCGGGCGAGGAGGTGAAGATCGGAGACGTCTGTTTCAAGCGCGGCGGCGTATTTGCGATGGAACTCGGCGGCCCGGAGGTCGGGCGCGGCTGCGGCGGGCGCGGCATCATCCATGGGTTTGAGCTGCTTGAAAAACTCGGGTTCCACGACTGGGATTTCGACTACGTTCTGCTCGATTTCCTGGGCGACGTGGTCTGCGGTGGCTTTGGTCTGCCGATTGCGCGGGACATGGCGCAGAAGGTCATCCTGGTCGCGTCAAACGATCTGCAGTCGCTTTATGTCGCGAACAACGTCTGCTCGGCGGTGGAGTATTTCCGCAAGCTGGGTGGCAACGTAGGCGTGGCGGGTCTGGTCATCAACAAGGATGACGGCACCGGCGAAGCAGCGGCCTTTGCTGAAGCGGTGGATATTCCGATCCTCGCCTCCATCCCGGCGGACGAGGACCTGCGCCGGAAATCCGCCAACTATCAGATTGTCGGATCGATGGAGACCCAGTGGGGCCCGCTCTTTGCAGAGCTGGGTGTGAATGTCGCCGAAGCCCCGCCAATGCGCCCTGCGCCGCTGGATCAGGACGGGCTGCTGGGGCTGTTCGATGCGTCCGAGACCGGCGGCGATGTCGTGCTGGAGCCGGCATCAGACGAAGATATGCGCGGCAAGAATGCTGCACCGAAACCATCGCTGGAAGTGGTCTATGACGAAGCCTGAGATCTTCTGGGCCTGCGAGGAAACAGCGGCGCGCAGCCGCTGGCTGGGTCAGCGTGCGATTGAGTGCGTTGAGCAGGGACAGGAGACTCTGGAGCAGTCCAAACAGCTTTTGCTGGAAATCAGCAGAATGGGCTCGCCAAAACAGAGAGACACCGACAAGTGAAATCTGAAGTCACATATGACGATGCGTCCGAAGTTGAGGTGATCAGGGGTCATCCGCACGGTGACGTCTCGCGGGTGACATCCGGGGCGCCTGCGGATGCAATGGGCTGTCATTCGGGAGAGGACATGGCCGAGGCGGCACGTGCAGCCGGCCAGTCCGAACTGCTGGACAAATTCCGCGAGGACTACCCGCTGGGTCCGCATGACAAGCCGCAGTCTATGTGTCCTGCTTTCGGTTCCCTGCGTGTCGGTCTTCGTATGAAGCGGGTCGCAACGATCCTGAGCGGCTCTGCCTGTTGTGTCTATGGTCTGACCTTTGTGTCGCATTTCTACGGCGCGCGGCGGTCGGTCGGATATGTGCCGTTCAACTCTGAGAGCCTCGTTACCGGCAAGCTCTATGAAGACATCCGGGATTCCGTGCATGAGCTGGCTGATCCGGACCGGTACGATGCCATTGTCGTGACGAACCTGTGTGTGCCGACGGCCAGCGGTGTGCCGCTGCGTCTGCTGCCCGAAGAGATCAACGGCGTACGGATTGTCGGAATAGACGTGCCTGGTTTTGGTGTTCCGACACATGCCGAAGCCAAGGATGTGCTGGCCGGTGCCATGCTGAAGTATGCCCGGGCAGAAGTTGAAGCGGGTCCTGTTGCAGCACCTGTTGGCGGGAAATCTACGCGGCCGACCGTGGCGTTGCTGGGCGAAATGTTCCCTGCGGATCCGATGATGATCGGGCAGATGCTGGCACCGATGGGTCTGGCTGCGGGTCCGGTGATGCCGTGCCGCGAATGGCGGGAACTTTATGCCGCGCTCGATTGTTCGGTCGTGGCGGCGATCCACCCGTTCTATGTCGATACCGTGCGGGAGTTCCGCGCGGCCGGACGCCCGGTGGTGGGCTCCGCACCTGTTGGCTATGACGGGACAGCCGCATGGCTGAAGGCAATTGGCGAGACATATGGTGTCCCCGCCGAGGCGATCGCGGCGGCACAGAATGCCGTGTTGCCCGCCATTCAGGGAGCGCTTGCTGCGACCCCGATTGACGGCACAATCACATTGTCGGGCTACGAGGGATCGGAGCTTCTGGTGGCACGCCTGCTGATCGAAAGTGGCGCGAAGGTGCCGTATGTCGGCACGGCCTGTGCGAAATCCGAATGGTCCGCAGAGGATGCGGCCTGGCTGGAGGCCAAAGGTGTACAGGTGAAATACCGTGCATCGCTGGAAGATGACTGTGCGGCGATGGAAGCGGTGAAACCCGACCTGGCCATTGGCACGACACCAGTGGTGCAGAAGGCCAAGGAGCTGGGTGTTCCGGGGCTTTATTTCACCAACCTGATTTCGGCAAGGCCGCTGATGGGTGTGGCGGGCGCGGGTTCACTGGCAACTGTGATCAATGCGGCCATCGCAAACAAAGGCCGTATGGACCGCATGAAGGCGTTCTTCGAGGACGTCGGCCACGCGGATACCGCGGGTGTCTGGGAGGGTGATCCAAACCTGCGTCCGGACTTCCGCGCGCAGCATCAGAAGAAGCTGGACAAGCAGAAGCGGGCGGCGGAAGCCGCGAGGATGGTTTAAGTGCGGGTTTATGAACATAAACCCGCACAGCGCGAGGCAGCGTTGCGCAAAGCGCATTGGGTTCGCGCCCGGTTGGAACAGGACCGGGGGCTCTGCCCCCGCGCTGCGCGCTCCCCCGGGATATTTCGGGCCAGAAGAAGCAGGGAGGGTTCTGCTGATGCTGGTGACAGATCATGATCGTGCGGGCGGTTACTGGGGGGCTGTCTATGCCTTCTGTGCCGTGAAAGGTCTGCAGGTGGTGATTGATGGGCCCGTGGGTTGCGAGAACCTGCCGGTGACTTCGGTCCTGCATTATACGGATGCTTTGCCTCCGCATGAGTTGCCGATTGTGGTGACCGGTCTGGGCGAAGGCGAGATGGGTGCGGGCACCGAAGAGAGCATGAAGCGTGCCTGGGATACGCTGGACCCGGCGCTGCCGGCTGTGGTGGTCACCGGATCGATCGCCGAGATGATCGGCGGTGGCGTAACACCGCAGGGCACGAACATTCAGAGATTCCTGCCGCGCACCATTGATGAGGATCAGTGGGAAGCGGCGGATCGGGCGATGACCTGGATCTTTACCGAATTCGGTATGACCAAAGGCCGGATGCCGCCCGAAAAGAAACGCGGGGAAGGTGCGCGTCCCCGCGTTAACATCCTCGGTCCGATGTATGGCACGTTCAACATGCCATCTGATCTGGCCGAGATCCGCAGGCTGGTCGAGGGGATCGGCTGCGAGGTCAACATGGTGATGCCACTGGGCGCGCATGTGGCCGAAATGAGAGATCTGGTGAATGCGGATGTGAATATCTGCATGTACCGCGAGTTCGGGCGTGGACTATGCGAGCTTCTTGCCAAGCCGTATCTCCAGGCTCCGATAGGGGTCGAGAGTACCACGAAGTTCCTGCGCGCACTGGGGAACCTTGTGGGCCTCGACCCCGAACCTTTTATCACTCGTGAGAAGCATTCCACGATCAAACCCGTGTGGGATCTGTGGCGGTCAGTTACGCAGGACTTCTTTGCCACCGCGAATTTCGCTGTTGTCGCAAACGAGACCTATGCGCGCGGCATCCGGCTGTTTCTGGAGGATGACATGGGTCTGCCCTGTGCCTTTGCCGTCGCGCGGGTGGCCGGGAAGAAGACAAACAATGAAGAAGTGCGGGCCCTGATGGGGCAGAAACGACCCCTGATTGTGATGGGGTCGATCAACGAGAAAATGTATCTGGCAGAGCTGAAGGGCGGGCATGGACCCAGTCCTGCGTTCATCCCTGCGAGTTTCCCGGGGGCGGCGATCCGGCGGCATACCGGTACCCCGTTTATGGGCTATGCGGGTGCGACCTATCTGGTTCAGGAAATCTGCAACGGGCTCTTTGATGCGCTGTTCCACATTCTGCCGCTTGGCACGGAAATGGACGCGACGGACGCCACGCTGACGCCGCTGAGACGCGATTTCCCTCGGGATCCGGACGCGCAGGCCATGCTCGACCGGATTGTGGAAACCCACCCAATTCTGACACGTATTTCGGCCGCCAAGTCATTGCGCGATGCGGCTGAGGCGGCGGCACTTGCCGCCGGAGACGAACGCGTGGTGCTCGACACCGTGCGCGCGCTGGACCCGGCATCTGCCGGCATTGATCTGGAGGATCGGACATGAGTGATATGACATCGGACATGATGGACACCACAGGGGCATCTGATGCGCCGCGTGAGACCACGCGCCGACGGCACGGTCTCGAATTCAATGTCTATTTCGCGATCATCTTTCTTGCGACCCTCCCGCTGGCGACGCTGACCTGGGCGCTGGCCGCGATCCGGTCCCGCAGTTTCACCGAAAAAGGCCCCATGGCACGCGCCTGGACCCAGGCACAGATCATCACACCGATGATCTTTTCGGCCGGCCTGTGAACTTTTTTCCGCACATAAGCGCAGGCCCCGCCTGTGGTGCGACCCGAATTCCTGGTGTGTGTGCGCCTGCCGGGAACATGGACTGGAGATCCGGCAACGGAGCTCCAGAGACCCTGAGGGGGCGACCCCCAAAGGACCCGGCCGCGGGGTGCGCGGCGTCAGCATAACGTTCCGGAGGAATTTTTATGGCTGATAACAACCTGTCTTTCACAGGTCTAACCGACGAGCAGGCGCAAGAATTGCACGCTGTCTATATGAGCGGGCTCTGGCTGTTTTCAGCCGTAGCCGTTGTCGCTCACCTGGCAGTGTTCATCTGGCGTCCGTGGTTTTAAGGGGAACAGGAAATGGCAAAGTTCTATAAGATCTGGCTCATCTTCGATCCGCGTCGTGTGTTTGTTGCACAGGGCGTTTTCCTCTTCCTGCTGGCAGCGATGATCCACCTCGTCCTGCTGAGCACGGAACACTTCAACTGGTTCGAACTGGCAGCACAGTCTGCTCAGTAACGGCAGCTTCCGGCAAGGGACTGTCTGAACCGGTGCGCAAGTACCTGGAGAATGCTGCGGGCGGACACATGTGCGCCGCCCGCCCGCGGCGAACTGAACACTGACGCAATAATACGACGGCCTCCGCCTGACAGTGGACCGGCGTGTGCCCCGGAACTGATCCGGGCCTCTGTCCCCGAAGGGGCAGGGCGCTGCACACCGGCCCCGGCAACACAAGGCGCGCCGCACACACGCGGAGAATGAAGATGGCACTGCTCAGCTTCGAAAGAAAATATCGCGTCCGCGGAGGGACGCTGATCGGCGGCGATCTGTTCGACTTCTGGGTGGGCCCTTTTTATGTGGGCTTTTTCGGGGTCACGACGGCGTTTTTTGCCCTGCTGGGCACCATCCTGATCTTCTGGGGCGCGTCACAGCAGGGGACGTTCAATCCCTGGCTCATAAACATTGCGCCTCCCGATCTGAGCTATGGTCTGGGGCTGGCACCGCTGATGGAAGGCGGTCTGTGGCAGATCATCACGATCTGTGCCACCGGCGCATTCATCAGCTGGGCGCTGCGCGAGGTTGAGATCTGCCGCAAGCTGGGCATGGGGTATCACGTGCCTTTCGGTTTTGCCTTTGCGATCCTGGCCTATGTCACGCTGGTGATCTTCCGGCCGTTGCTGATGGGCGCCTGGGGGCATGGCTTTCCCTACGGCATTTTCAGCCACCTCGACTGGGTCAGCAACACCGGCTACGCCTATCTGCATTTCCATTATAACCCGGCGCATATGCTGGCGGTCACGCTGTTCTTTACGACGACCCTGGCACTGGCACTGCATGGTGGTCTGATCCTGTCGGCCTGTAACCCGGAAAAGGGCGAAGAGGCCAAGACGCCGGATCACGAGGATACGTTCTTCCGTGACTTCATCGGCTATTCGGTTGGCACACTTGGTATCCACCGCGTGGGCTACCTGCTGGCCATCAATGCGGTGTTCTTCTCGGCGGTCTGTATCATCATCTCCGGTCCCGTCTGGACAGCCGGCTGGCCCGAATGGTGGAACTGGTGGCTTGATCTTCCGATCTGGGGTGAACCCATCGCAGCAGGAGGGATGTGATCATGAAGTTCCCCGACTATCAGAATATCTTCACGCAGGTGCAGGTCCAGAGCAAGCCCGAGATGGGCATGGACGACCAGGGCAACAACATGATGGAGGAGCGGACAGGTAAACCCTTCTTCAGCACCTTTGTCGGCCTCTTCGGAAATGCGCAGATCGGCCCCTATTACGTGGGCTGGACCACGCTGGTGGCCTTTGCCACGGGCATCGCCTGGTTTGTGATCGTGGGCTTCAATATGCTGGCGCAGGTCGGCTACTCGATCCCGCAGTTCATCCGGCAGCTTTTCTGGCTGGCGCTGGAACCGCCCAGCCCGGAATACGGTCTGTCGATGCCGCCGCTGGACGAAGGTGGCTGGTACATCATCGCCAGTTTCTTTCTGCTGGTGTCGGTGATGACCTGGCTCCTGCGGGCCTACCTGCTCGCGCAGCAGCACAAGATGGGCAAGCACATCTTCTGGGGCTATGCCGCAGCTGTTTGGCTGTTCCTTGTTCTGGGTCTTTTCCGCCCCGTTCTGATGGGCTCCTGGTCAGAGGCCGTGCCTTACGGCATCTTCCCGCACCTTGACTGGACCACGGCGTTCTCGATCCGGTATGGCAACCTCTACTACAACCCGTTCCACTGCCTGAGCATCGTGTTCCTTTATGGCTCTGTGCTGCTCTTCTGTATGCACGGCGGGACCATTCTGGCGGTCACGCGATATGGCGGCGACCGTGAGCTGGAGCAGATTTACGATCGCGGAACGGCGACCGAACGCGCGGCTCTCTTCTGGCGCTGGACCATGGGCTTCAACGCCACAATGGAAGGCATTCACCGCTGGGCCTGGTGGTTTGCGGTGCTGACCCCGATTACCGGCGGCATCGGCATTCTGCTGACCGGCACGGTCGTCGACAACTGGTTCATCTGGGCGCAGGAACACAACTTTGCACCCATGTATGACGGCTCCTACGGATATGCCGACTACGGCTCCTACGAAGCCTTTATCGGGAAGGAGAACTGATCATGCTGCCCAAGTGGTTTGACAAATGGAATGCGGACAACCCGACCAATGTCTTTGGTCCCGCGATCCTTCTCGGTGTGCTCGGCGGTGCTGTTTTCGCGGCTGTCATGGTGATCAACTTCGGCAATCCCGCGCAGACGGCCAGCCTGCAGACCGGCCCGCGTGGTACTGGCATGTCGGTGCCTGAGTTCAACGTGGCGCGGCTGGCCGCGGACCCGACGATCGAGGATTACTACACCGAAGAGCCTTATGTCCCCGAAGGTGGCGAGGATCTGGCAAAGGACATTTACGAAAATGTCCAGGTACTCGGGGATCTGACAGAGGACAACTTCAACCGGGTCATGGCGGCCATGACGCAATGGGTCGCTCCGGAGGAAGGCTGTGCCTACTGCCATGGTGACGTGGATCTGGAGGAATACGGCAATGACGACCTGTACACAAAGGTAGTGTCGCGCCGGATGATCCAGATGACGCAGAACATCAACGAGAACTGGTCCGGACACGTGAATGCGGTCGGTGAGGTTGGTGTGAACTGCTACACCTGTCACCGTGGCGAGAATGTACCGTCGGAAATCTGGTTCAACATCAACCCGGTCAACGAGGCCGCGGGTGGCTGGGCAAGTGTCCAGAACCGCGCAACATCGCTGAGCCAGTCCACCTCGCTGCCCTCAAACGCGCTGGAAGTGTATCTGACCGACTATGAAGCGGTGAACGTGCACGATCTGGAAAGCCGTGTTGAGGGTGTGCCCAACGACGAGGATGTGGCCTCGATCCAGAAGGCCGAACAGACCTATTCGCTGATGAACTATTTCTCGAACAGTCTCGGCGTGAACTGTGTGTTCTGTCACAACAGCCGGGCGTTCTATGACCCCGACCAGGTGACACCGCAGTGGTCCACGGCCCTGCTGGGACGTCAGATGGTGATTGAGCTGAACCAGGAATATCTGATCCCGCTTGAAACCGAATACCCGCCTGAACGCCTTGGCCCGATCTATGCTGATGCGCCCAAGGCGGCCTGTAAAACCTGTCACAAAGGCTATCAGCGTCCGCTTCAGGGGATGAATGTGATCGCCGACTGGCCCGAGCTCGCGACCAGCGAGGCGCCGGTTTACGAATGAGCGACGGGGCGGCCCCTCCCGGCCCGCCCCCGCTTCAGCCAGGCACGGACCAGAGGCTTCCCTGGTCCCTGCACGGGGTCTCAACACCCCGGTTCCCTTCCTGTTGGCTACAGGAACCTGGGGTCGCAGCGGCTTTGACCGATGCGACCCCTTTTTTCAGAACGGCGGGAAACCGGCCCCGGCAAAGGCCGCCCGCTGCTCAGCGAAGGAGATGTGCGCATGACGACCCATGAAACCCCCACGCTGGATCGCGTTGCAGGCCCCGCAGACCTGCGGAACATGAGCGGCCGAGAACTGAAATCTGTCGCGGATGAGCTGCGCAGCGAAGTTGTCGCCGCTGTCAGCCGCACGGGAGGGCATCTGGGTTCCTCGCTGGGCGTGGTTGAGCTGAGTGTGGCGATCCATGCGGTATTTGACACCCCGCGCGACAAGCTGATCTGGGATGTGGGGCACCAGTGTTATCCGCACAAAATCCTGACCGGGCGGCGCGACCGGATGCACACACTGCGGCAGGGGGGCGGGATCAGCGGTTTTACCAAGCGCAGCGAATCTGACTACGACCCGTTTGGCGCTGCCCATTCGAGCACGTCGATCTCGGCGGCTCTGGGTTTTACGGTCGGGCGCGACATGGGTCAGCCGACCGGTGATGCGGTTGCCGTGATCGGGGATGGCTCGATCAGTGCGGGCATGGCCTATGAGGCGCTCAACAATGCCGGTGCGGAGGGGCGCCGCATGTTCGTGATCCTGAATGATAACGAGATGAGCATTGCCCCGCCCGTGGGCGCGATGTCCTCCTATCTGTCCAGCCTGTCCGATCTGAGTCGTGTGGGTCCGTTCGGGGGGCTGGTCGCGATGGCCGAGGGCATGGAGCAGCTGGCACCAAAACCGGTGCGCGAAGGCGCCCGCCGGGCACGCGAGCTGGTCACCGGTCTGGAAAGCCGGGGCACCTTCTTTGAGGAGCTCGGGTTCGACTACATCGGCCCGATTGACGGCCATGACATGGGTCAGCTGCTGAGCGTGCTGCGTGCCGCCAAGGCGCGTGCCACGGGGCCTGTGCTGATCCACTGCTGCACGGTCAAGGGCAAGGGGTATGCGCCGGCGGAAGGCTCTGCAGACAAATACCATGGGGTCAGCAAATTTGATGTGGGCACCGGGGTGCAGTCCAAAGCGCGCGCGAATGCGCCTTCTTATACGGCGGTCTTCGGCGACACGCTGACCGAGGAGGCCGCGCGCGACCCGTCCGTAGTTGCGGTCACGGCGGCGATGCCGGGCGGGACCGGCGTGGACCGGATGGCCAAACGGTTTCCTGCGCGTGTTTTTGATGTCGGTATCGCGGAACAGCATGGCGTGACCTTTGCTGCCGGTATGGCAGCCGCTGGGCTCAAACCCTTCTGCGCCATTTACTCGACGTTCCTGCAGCGCGGATATGATCAGGTTGTGCATGATGTGGCACTTCAGGGCCTGCCGGTGCGTTTTGCCATCGACCGCGCGGGGCTGGTGGGGGCCGATGGGGCGACCCACGCCGGCGCTTTTGACATCGGATACCTGGGTGCGCTGCCTGGCATGGTGGTCATGGCCGCCGCTGATGAGGCCGAGCTGAAACACATGGTGGCGACTGCTGTTGCCTATAACGAGGGGCCCATTGCCTTCCGCTATCCGCGCGGCAATGGCACAGGTGCTGAAATGCCTGAGCGGGGCAGGGTGATTGAAATCGGCAAGGGCCGCATGATCCGCGAAGGTACCGGCGATGTTGCCCTGCTGTCGCTCGGGACACATCTGACGGAATGTGAGGCTGCGGCCACCGAACTGGAAGCAAGCGGGATCAGCGTCACAATTGCGGATGCGCGGTTTGCCAAGCCGCTGGACATGGAGCTGATCGCCCGCCTCGCGCAGTCGCATGACGCGCTGATCACCGTAGAACAGGGCGCGATGGGCGGCTTTGGCGCCATGGTGCTGCAGGCGATGGCGGCGCAAGGGTTGCTGGATCACGGTTGTCGCGTGCGGACACTGTGCCTGCCGGACCGTTTCATTGACCAGGCCTCACCGGCGGAAATGTACCGCGATGCTGGTCTTGATGCGCAGGGGATCACACAGAGTGTTCTGCGCACGCTGGGCAAAGATGCGAAAGTGATCGATCTGAACAGCCAGCGCGGCTAGCTGTTTTTCTCGCGCCAGCAGGGCAGCAGATCACCGGGTGCAGGACTTGCTTCGCTGATCGCGCGCGCGATGGCGCGTGTCAGGCACAGGGATGCGGCATGACCGATCTGTGCAAGATCACGCGTAGGTTCCGCCAGCTGTCTGTTGCCTGTTGAGACAGCAAAGACGAGATCCCCGTCCGAGGGTGTGTGCGCCGGGACGACCGCGCGTCCGATGCCGTCGTGCGCCGCAATCGCAACGCGTTCACAGCCGGCTTTGTGCAGGGCTGCGTCCGTGGCAACGATCGCAATCGTCGTGTTGGCGTGTTCCTGGAAAGCCGCCAGTTTCAGGCCCGGCAGATCCCGTCCCAGACCGCTGCGCGTATCCGGACCCAGGCCGCCGAACTCCTGCCCGATCTCGAAGGGGGCTGCGTAAAAGTGGCGCTCGCCCGGCGTTGTCACAGAGCCCATCGGGTTCGCGGCCACCAGTGCGCCAACAGTGATACCGTTGTCCAGAACCAGCGAGGCAGACCCCAGACCTCCCTTCAGGACCGCAGTCGTGGCACCGGTTCCGGCCCCTTCGGACCCCAATGCGAAATCGGGCGATGCAGCATCAAAGGCGCGCCGCCCAAGGTCCGGGTAGGGATTGTCCTGCCAGTCCTTGTCGCCACCGTTCAGCAGATCAAAGAGAATGGCACCGGGCACAATCGGCACCCGCGCCGGGCCGACGGAGAATCCGCGCCCCACTGCGCGCAGACCGCTGACCACGCCCTGACAGGCATCGAGGCCAAAGGCGGAGCCGCCGGACAGAACCAGCGCGTCGATCTCCGCAACGGATTTGTCCGGTGCGAGCAGATCGGTTTCGCGTGTTCCCGGTGCGCCGCCCATCACATGTACCGATGCACAGAAAGGCGACCCGGCAGTCAGAACCGTAACACCGGACTTCAGGCCGTCATCCCGGGCGTTGCCGACCAGCAAGCCCGGTACATCTGTGATCAGGTTGCGTGTCCCCGGTTGCATCCCGGCGCCTCAGATACGCGGTTTGGCGGTGGCAGTAGCCACATCACCGGTGTTGGGTTCGCCCACTGGGTTCGATCAGCAGCACTTTGCATTCCTGCGCCGCGCGGGGCCGGTGCGTGACGCCTTTCGGCACGATAAACAGTTCGCCGGCTTTGATTTCATGGGTGCTGTCTTCGAGATCCATGACCATCTCACCCTCAAGTACCAGAAAGAAATCATCCGTGTTTTCATGCAGATGAAATGGAAACTCACCCTGAAACCGCACGACCATGACCTCGTTGTCATTGTAATCGGCGATCACATGCGGGTCCCAGTGGCTGGTAAAAAGGTTGATTTTTTCCTGAAGGTTGATCGTCTTCATATGCAGCGTCCTCCGTCTACTTCGAGTGCCGCGCCCGTGATCATGGATGCTTCGTCTGAGCACAGGAAACAGGCGGTGTTGCCCATGTCCTCAGGCGTTGAAAACCGTCCGATGGGTATCGTAGCCAGAAACTTTGAGCGCATTTCGGGCGTATCCTCACCCATGAACGATTTGAGCAGTGGTGTTTCGCCCGCTACAGGGCAGAGTGCGTTCACCCGCACACCATCGGGGGCCAGCTCCACCGCCATGGTTTTGGTCGCGGTGATCATCCAGCCTTTTGAGGCGTTGTACCAGTTCAGCTTTGGGCGGGGTGACAGGCCCGCCGTGGACGCGATGTTCAGAATGGCACCCTTCCGGCGGTTTTTCATGTGAGGCACAAGGGCACGGGCCGTCAGGTAGACGGATTTCATGTTCACGGCAGTGACCCGGTCAAAATCCTCTTCGCTGATATCTTCAAGCGGGCCGGGCAGGTGTGTCACCCCGGCATTGTTGACCAGAATGTCCACATGTCCCCAGGCCTTCAGCGCGGTTTCCGTCATTGCCGCCACAGATGCGCCATCGGCCACGTCCGCTCCGCAGGCAATGGCCTGTCCCCCTATGTCATCGGCCAGCTGCCCCGCCGCTGTGGCGTTGACATCGGCGATCATGACCTGCGCCCCCTCGGCGATGAATTTACGCACAATGCCGGCACCAAAGCCGGATGCCCCGCCTGTGACGATTGCTGTTTTATCTGTCAGTCGCATGATCAAACTCTCCTGTATCAACGCGGCAGGACAGCACCAGCCTGTTGTGCCCGTCACTGTCCGGGGTGGCCGGTGCCAGCCGGTGCAGGTCAAATCCCTCGCGGGCCCAGAACATTTTGCCGCGTATGTTGGCATCCAGAACAGCAAGTTTCAGCGCCTGACGTCCTGCTGCTGCGGCGCGTGCCTTGGTCTGGTCGATCGCTTTCTTGCCGATGCCACGCCCGCGGTAGGCGGGGTCCAGCAGCACCAGCCCCAGCCACCAGTCTTCGGGGAACTCATAGCCGTCAGCGATGCAGATGATCCCGGCAATGGCATCGCCTTCCATCACGGCAAAGTGGATCAGACATTCCGGTCCAAGATCAGGAGGCGTTGCCTCAAAAAACTGGCGGACGTATTCCTCGTCCGGGGCGTGGCCGATTTCCAGAATGACGTAGTCGCGGGCACGCTCGGCAAGATCCATGACATCGTCAAAGTTGTCTTCGGCGCTGATGGTCTTCAGGGTAATCTCAGACACGGAATCCACCTTCTGCTGCGGGCTGGTTCAGTACCGGTGCCGCTGCAAGCAGTTCCTGTGTACAGGAGTGGGAAGGGTTACTGAATACTGTTTCTGTCGGCCCCTGTTCGACGATTTCGCCGGCCTGCATCACCAGAACCCGGTCGGTCACTGTGCGCACCACACTCAGATCATGCGAGATGAACAGCCAGGTCAGGTGATATGCGCGGCAGAGGTCTGCCAGCAGATCGAGGATCCGCGCGCGGATGGAGACATCGAGGGCGGATACGGCCTCGTCAAAGATGATCAGGTCCGGCCGCAGGATCAGCGCACGCGCGATGGCGATCCGCTGGCGCTGGCCGCCGGAAAATTCATGGATGTACCGCTCCCCATCCTCTGGATTGAGGCCCACATCTGTCAGAGCAGCCGCTACGGCGTCCTGTTTCTGTGTGCCGCTCAATGGTGTCTCAAGCAGAAAACAGGGTTCTGTGATCAGCCGCCCCACGGTGTGGCGTGGGTTGAAGCTGCCGAACGGGTCCTGAAACACCACCTGCAGGCGACGGCGGACGGCGCGGTCAGGCCGTCCATCGGTGAAAACGGGCTGGCCATCCAGCATAATCTGTCCGGTGTCGACCCGGTCCAGACCGAGGATCGCGCGTGTCAGTGTGGATTTGCCGCAACCGCTCTCGCCAACCAGTCCCACACGTTCGCCACGGCGGATGCTGAGGCTCACATTCCGCACCGCCCGGGTCGGGGCTGCCCTCGCAAACAGACCCTGCCGCGCGCCCGGATAACTCCGCGAGACCTTGTCAAGCTCCAGAAGGGGCGGGCCGGGGTCTGTCTCCGGCAGGCTGACACTGTGGGTCGAGGCTGAGAGCAGCATTTGTGTGTAAGGGTGGCGGCGTTGCGCGAGCAATTCTGCCGTTGGCGCTGTTTCCACGACCTGCCCATCCTTCATGACCGCGATGCGGTCTGCCATCTGCGACACGACGGCCAGGTCATGGGTGATCATGATCATGCTGGTGCCGGTTTCGCGCACAAGACCGCGCAGCAGGTCGAGGATCTGCGCCTGTGTCGTCACATCCAGCGCGGTGGTCGGTTCATCGGCAATCAGCAGCCTGGGTTTCATCGCAATGGCGATGGCAATCACCACGCGTTGCCGCTGCCCGCCCGAAAGCTCATGCGGGTACCGGCTCAGCGGGAAGCGGTCCTGCGACAGACCGACCCGTTCCAGCAGGTCAGCCGCCCGCCGCATTGCGTCCGTGGTGCCGGTCCCGTCATGCAGGCGAATGCTTTCTGCCACCTGCGCGCCGATGGTCTGCACCGGGTTCAGGGCCGTCATCGGTTCCTGAAAGACCATGCCGATGTCACGTCCGCGCAGGGCACAAAGGTCGGGCTCGCTCATATCTGTCAGTCCGGCACCGTCCAGCATGATCTGCCCTGAGGCTGTGGCACCCTGTGGGAGCAGCTGCATCACCGCAAGGGCCGTCATGGATTTGCCGGACCCGCTTTCTCCGGTCAGGGCTAGAATTTCGCCGGGGTCAACACGGAGCGAGATACTGTCGAGAACACTCGTGTCCCCGATCCGCACGGTGAGATCGTCGATCCGCAGAAGGCTCACGTGCGCAGCCTCCTGAGCCTTGGGTCAAGCTGATCGCGCAGCCCGTCGCCTGCGAGGTTCAGCCCGAGGACAATCAGGATAATCGCCACGCCGGGTGCGATGGCCAGATGCGGTGCCAGGGTCACAAGGGTCTGGGCATCGGCCAGCATCCGTCCCAGTGATGGGGTAGGGGGCTGAACACCAAGGCCCACAAATGAGAGCGCCGCCTCGACCTGTATGCCGAGCGCAAACTGAATAGTGCCCTGAACGATCAGCATATTGGTTACGTTCGGTAGGATGTGTTCAACCGAGATGCGCGCCGTGCTTTTGCCTGCGACGCGCGCGGCCAGGATGAATTCGCGCTCCCAGAGCGGCAGGGCCGCGCCCCGGGTGACACGCGCAAAGACCGGAATATTGAAGACCCCGAATGCGACAATGGCATTGACTGCTGAGGGGCCGAAAACGGCGGTGATCAGAATGGCCATGACCAGCAGCGGAAAGGCAAAGACGATGTCATTGCCGCGCATGATGAATTCATCCAGCCAGCTGCCCCGGCGCGCGGCGGCTGCCAGACCCAGCGGGACACCGAGGCTCAGCCCGATGGCCAGTGCCAGCAGCGCCACCGCCACCGAAGTACGCGCGCCCACCATCACCATGCTGAGAATGTCGCGGCCTAGATGATCCGTTCCCAGCAGATGTACCCCACCCGGGCGCTGCAGTTTTTCCGGAATATTCAGAACGGTGTGATCGAACGGCGTCCATACCAGCGACAAAAGGGCCAGCAGGATAAAAAACCCTGACAGGGCGAGGCCGAGCATCAGCTGACGGTTCATGTGCGCTGCCTCAGCCGGGGATCGACGGCCGCATAGGCCAGATCGACCAGAAAGTTGATCATGATCACGGCAAAAACCACCAGCATGACCACGCTTTCGACAACGATCAGATCCCGTGCAGAGATCGACTGGAAAATCAGGCGACCCAGACCGGGCAGGTAAAAAACCTGTTCGATGATAATCGTTCCGGCGAACAGAAAGGAGAACTGCAGACCGATGATCGTCAGCACGGGGATAAAGGCGTTGCGCAACCCGTGGCGCCAGACCGTCTGGCGGCGGCTGAGACCTTTGGCGCGGGCAGTGCGCATGAAATCTTCGCCCATGACTTCGAGTAGGGACGACCGCATGACACGTGTCAGGATGGCAGCCTGGGGCAGGGCGAGCGCGATGGCAGGCAGTGTCAGCGCATGGACCGCGCCGCCGAAACCCTTGTCCCAGCCCGGGAAGCCCCCGGCCGGAAACCACCGCCACTGGATGGCGAATACCAGCACCAGCATCATGGCAAACCAGAAATTCGGAACAGCAACCCCAAGCTGCGTTGCCCCCATCACACCGGTATCCGCCGCCTGTCCGCGCCGGGTGGCGGCGAAAACGCCCGCGGGGATTGCGATGATGGTGGCAAGCACAAGCGCATAAAGCGCAAGAGGCAGGGACACGCCAATGCGGTCTGCCACCATCTGCGATACAGGCGTACGGTAGGTGTAGGAGGTGCCGAAATCTCCGGTTATCATCCCGCCGGTCCAGGCAAAATACCGTTCCACTTTTGTCGCATCCAGACCCAGTTCGCTGCGCAGCGCGGCCAGTGTTTCAGGCTGTGCGTTGATGCCCAGCATAAAGGAAGCGGGATCGCCGGGGGCTATTTCGATCACGGTAAAGATGATCAGCGACGCCACCGCGAGGCTCAGGATCAGCGATCCGGTGCGTTTGATGAAATAGCGCAGCATTGCCGACAGGTTAGGCCGCACCCCGTCCCTGGTCCAGAGGGGTTGTTGCCATGGCAGCAGGCGTTATCTGTCGGACATGGACAGGCCCCGTTTCATCGGTGCGGAAATATTCCGCCACTCCAGCTATGGGCGCTGGCATCCGCTGCGGGTGCCGCGTGTTTCCACAGTTATGGATCTGTCGCGTGCGCTGGGATGGTTGCCGCGCGAGCAGTTCATCACCGCACCCCGCGCCCGGCAGAAGGCGCTTGAGGTGTGGCACACGCCTGACTATCTGCAGGCATTGCAGCGGGTCGAGGCAACCCAGGAAGCAACGCCTGAGGATACGCGCTGTCATGATATCGGGTCGGTGACCAATCCGGTGTATCCGGAAATCTTCCGACGGCCTGCAACAGCGGCAGGTGGGTCGCTGCTGGCGGGTGAGTTGCTGCGGGACGGGGGCGTAATCTACAATCCGCCCGGAGGAACGCACCATGGGATGCCGGACCGTGCCAACGGTTTCTGTTATCTGAATGATCCGGTTCTCGCCATGATCAGTCTGCGGCGCAACGGGGCGCAGCGGATTGCCTATGTGGATATTGATGCGCACCATTGCGATGGTGTGGCGGTGGGGTTTCATGGCGATCCTGACTGTCTGATGATTTCGGTTCACGAAGAGCGCCTGTGGCCGCGGACGGGTCCGCTGGACGACGACGCGGGGGGATCGGGGCTGAACCTGCCGGTGCCGCGGGGTCTGAACGACACGGAAATGACCTTCATCCGCGAAGAGCTGATCCTGCCGAAGGTGGCAGCGTTCCGTCCGGATGCAGTTGTCCTGCTCTGTGGGGCCGATGGTGTCGAAGAGGACCCATTGGCGCATTTGTCGCTGAGCAATAACGCCCACTGGGCGGTGGTGCAGGCGCTGATGGGTATTGCGCCGCGTTTTCTGGTTCTGGGCGGTGGCGGGTATAACCCGTGGTCGGTTGGCCGCCTCTGGACCGGCGTCTGGGCGACTCTGAACGGGCACGATATTCCGGATCGATTGCCCGCAGAGGCAGAGAATGTCCTGCGGGCGCTGACGTTCGAGGGCAACCGCCGGGGTAAAAACCCGCCGGAACACTGGTTCACCACCCTGCGGGACGCACCGCGCGACGGACCGGTTCGTGACGAAATCCGGGAGCGGGTCGCGGTTTTGCGTGCGCGGGGGATTTGACACCGGAAGGTTCCCTGCGATGCTGCTTGGATGAGCACAGAGCTTTCAGAGGACGCCTGCCGCGAACGATACGCCGAACTGCTGCGCGGGGAACTGAGGGCGCTCAGCGATGCGGGTGACCAGACAGAAGCCGACCGCCGGCCTGTCGTGCTGGATCAGCAGAGCGTTGGCCGTCTGTCCCGCATGGACGCCCTGCAGGGGCAGGCGATGGCCGTTGCGATGCAGGGCCGCAGGGATGCCCGCGCCCGCGCTGTCGCAGCGGCACTGGAGCGGCTGGATACCGGCGATTTCGGCTGGTGCGATGACTGTGGGGAATTTATCGGCGTAAAACGGCTGGATCTGGACCCAGCCGTGCTGCGATGCGTGGAATGCGCGCGTTAGACGGGCATGTTGTCGAACATGTCGTCCTGCGCTTCTTCGGTCAGGATAAGGTTCATCCGGCGCAGTGTTGCCGGCACCGCACGTCCTCTGGATGAAAGTGTTGCAACAACGCGGGCCACCTGGGGCTGCAGTCTGATGCGTTCTGCGTCGTCAGCGTGGTCCACCTGTTGCTGTAGTTTCGAAATGCGCACTTCAAGGTCGTCCAAGTTTCTCTCCTCCCGGGAAAAAAGTGTGGGCGTTGTGCGGTTAGAATACACCTCAGGGTAGTAGGAGTCACGGCAAACAAGGGTGAATTGCCTGTTTTCCGGTCATCTGTGCCAGCCTGCCCGGTTATTGAGCAGGCTGGTTTCATAAACGGTCGATCCGGTGCAGGACGTTAACTTTTCAGTACGCTGGCGTATCCTATTCCGCCCAGCTTACGGCGGTCAGATCGGTCGCCTGAGTCGGCGCGTTAGCCCAGAGGCCCTGCAGTTCGGCGCGTGCGACGGATGTATTGGCCAGCTGGAAGAGATAACCGTTCACGTAGTCATCCGCGATGATCTGCTGAGCCTGCTGCATCATGCTGGTGCGCTTGTCCGGATCGGTTGTGCTGTTCAGGTCGGTGATCAGCGCCTGGAAGTCCGGGTTGTCGTACTGGAAGTAATAGTCCGGGTTGGCGTAGATGCCGATGTCCATGGGTTCTGTGTGGCTGACGATGGTCAGGCCGAAGTTCTTCCCCCTGAAAACAGATTCCAGCCACTGTGCCCATTCCACATTGGTGATCTTTGCCGTGATCCCGACCTGAGCCAGCTGTGCAGCAATGATTTCACCGCCACGACGGGCATAGGACGGCGGCGGCAGGTAGAGCGTGGTTTCAAACCCATCGGACAGGCCGGCCTCTGTCAGCAGCGCCTTTGCCTTCTCCGGATCATAAGCGGACTGGCCGGTCAGATCGACGTAGGCCGGGTTATGCGGCGCGAAATGCGTACCGATCGGGGTACCGTAGCCGAACATTGCGCCGTCAATGATCGCCTGCCGGTCAATGGCATGCGCCACAGCCTGGCGCACCAGCGGATTATCAAAGGGTGGCATTTTGTTGTTGGTGCTCAGGATGGTTTCGCCCTCTGTCGAGCCCACCAGAACCTGAAAACGGGGGTCTGCCTCGAACTGGGGCAGGTTTTCCGGCGCCGGGAAGGCCGAGAAATAGTCCACATCTTCGGCCATCACGGCGGCAAAGGCAGCGGTCGGGTCAGAAATGAATTTGAACGTCGCGGCCTCAAGCACGGCAAGTGTGCCCCAGTAGGCATCGTTGCGGACCAGTTCGATGCGGTCTGACTGAACCCATTCGACAAACCGGAAAGCACCCGTGCCGATGGGTTGCTGTTTGATGTTCTCAATGCTTTCCGGGGCCACGATCACGGCGTCCCCCCAGGCCAGGTTGAAGAGCATGTTGCCGTTGGGCTCTGACAGGGTCAGGCGCACCGTCAGCGGGTCCACAACCTCGACAGATGATATCGCGGCATACAGAGCCTTCTGCGCATTGGCGCTGTCTTCGGTCAGGATACGGTCGAGTGAAAATTTGACGTCTTCTGCATCCATGGTCGAGCCGTCGTGGAAAGTGACCCCATCGCGCAGGGCGAAGGTGTAGGTCAGCCCGTCATCCGAAATCTCCCAGGATTTCGCAAGGCCCGGAACGACGGACCCGTCCGCCATGAACCGCGTCAGCCCCTCAAAAACGTTGGAATAAAGAACTGAATCGATCGCGCCTGCGGCGGCAGAGGTGGGATCAAGATGCGGTGGCTCCAGCTGCAGCGCGACCGTGATGTCTGTCTGCGCCTGAGCGCTGAATGCTGCGGTGGCAAGTGCGAGGCCCATAAGGCCGCGTTGAAACATCTGCATGAGGATCCCCCGTTTGCTGTGACTGGGGTCAGTGTTCCAACAAACATTACGTCAATCAAGGGTGGGTTTGTGCATCAGCGCGTGGATTCCCGCCGCATCCGTGGTATCCGGCGCTCGCAGACGAACCAGTGGAGTGCGGATCATGAGTGCAACTGCCCGGAAAAAAGCGCCGATGCCAGCGGACATCAGGGCGCAGAAGGGAGGCAGGCCGCTGGTCAGTCTGACGGCCTACACGACGCCTATGGCGCAGATGATGGATGCGCACTGCGACTTTGTTCTGGTGGGCGACAGTGTCGGGATGGTGCTGCACGGGCTGCCGTCGACGCTGGAGGTCACGATGGACATGATGATCCTGCACGGTCGTGCAGTGGCGCGCGGTCTTTCGTCGGCGATGATGGTCATCGACATGCCCTTTGGCAGCTATGAGGAAAGCCCCCAGCAGGCGTTCGCGAGCGCGGCCCGGCTGATGCGCGAGACGGGTGCGGGCGCTGTGAAGCTGGAAGGCGGGCAGCATATGGCCCCGACAATTGAATTTCTGGTGCAGCGTGGCATTCCGGTCATGGCCCACATCGGGCTGACACCGCAGTCCATCAATACGCTGGGCGGCTACACAGTACAGGGTCGCGGGGAGCAGGCCGATCTTATCATGGCTGACGCCCGCGCTGTTGCCGCCGCCGGCGCATTTGCTGTCGTGCTGGAGAAAGTGCCGCAGACGCTGGCTGACCGGATCACGGCGGATGTCGCGATCCCGACAATTGGTATCGGCGCTTCGGCCGGTTGCGACGGGCAGATCCTGGTTGTGGATGACATGCTGGGCCTGTTCACAGCGTTCCGGGCGAAGTTCGTCAAGCGCTATGCGACACTGGGAGAGGCGGGTGCTGCGGCCATTGCCGCCTATGCTGAAGACGTGCGCGCGCGCCGGTTCCCGGGCCCGGAACATGTGTTTGCGGACGAACAGCCGGAGAAGAGGGCCGGTTCATGAGTGTACGCATTCTGCGCCATCTTGATGAGCTGCGTGCTGCGACCCGTGGGTGGCACAGGGCGGGTGAAATCATCGGTGTCGTACCCACAATGGGCGCGCTGCACGACGGACACCTGAGCCTCGTGGCAGCAGCGAAAGCCGCCTGTGACCGCGTGATCGTGACCATCTTTGTGAACCCCAAACAGTTCAATCAGGCTTCTGATCTCGATAATTATCCGCGCACCGAAGAGGAAGACGCCCGCAAACTGGAACGGTTTGCCGTGGACGTGGTTTATGCGCCGGGTGTCGATCAGATTTATCCCGCAGGCTTCGCGACGAATGTCTCAGTTGGTGGTATGACGGATGTCCTGTGTGGCGCGCACCGTCCCGGACATTTTGATGGCGTGGCCACGGTGGTCACCAAGCTTTTTACCCAGACCTCGGCGGACAAGGCCTTTTTCGGGGAGAAGGATTTTCAGCAGCTGATGGTGGTAAAGCGCATGGCGCGCGACCTCGATATTCCCATTGAGGTAATCGGGTGCCCGACCATCCGCGAGGAGGACGGGCTGGCAATGTCATCACGCAACCTGCTGCTCAGCGACCGGGCCCGCATCAGGGCACCGCGGCTCGCCGAAGTGATGGAAGAAACCGCAGAGGCACTGGGGCAGGGGGCGAGCTTTGGCGCGCTGCAGGCGCGCGCGGTGTCCGAACTCGAAGCGGCAGGGTTCACGGACGTGGATTATTTTGAGTTGCGTTCCTGTGCCGGTCTGCGCTTGCTGGAGCGCCCGCGTGAACCTGCGCGGCTGTTTGCAGCCGCCTGGCTGGCGGGTGTGCGTCTGATCGACAATATTGATGTACCTGAAAGGCCGGCGTGACTGTTCTTTGAAAGCTCTGCCCGACTTTGTATAGTTGAGTCACATTTTTTCAGAGGTTTATTATGTTTCGCTGGATTTTTTGCGCTTTTCTTCTTTTTGCAGCGGCCGCCGGTGCTGATACCAACAACCGTATTCCGTTTCACAAATCTGTAGATTTGCAGGTCGGTCAATCGATGATCGTTCACGGATACCGGGGGGAATGCGGCAAGCGTCCCGCCAAAGTTGATAAAAACCGGACCAGGGATACGAAGCTTGGTGTTCTCAGCATCGGAAAATGGGGCGTCACGAAAAGCCGCCGGTGCGGCGGCTGGACACCGGCAGTCGAGATTATTTTCACGGCCCGCAGGAAGGGCAGGGAAACCATCGAAGTTGCCGGTGAAAACATCAAAGTCAGAGTACGCTGAGTCGGCGAATTATTCTGTGAGCAGCGTTTCCAGTGCACGCCCCATGACGCAGGCGCTGTCGATCATATCGTCAATGCCGACCCATTCGTCCGGTTTGTGGGCCAGTTCCAGAATGCCCGGACCGTAGGCGATGCAGTTTTTCAGCCGGCCGATCCGGTCGATGTGTTTCTGGTCATAGGTGCCGGGCGAGGCCACGTATTCCGGTGCTTTTCCCATCACGTCCTCGATAGCGCGCGCAACGGTCTGTACCACCGGCGCGTCACGGTCTGTCATACTGGGCAGAACCGAATTCAGCTCGGTGAGCTCATAGTCAAACTCAGCCCGCGTCGCTTTCAGCCCTTCGAGCAATGCTGTGACCTCGTCGCGGACCTGATCAAGCGTCTCTTCCACCAGAAAACGGCGGTCGATCACAATCCGGCAGCTGTCCGGCACACAATGGGCCGGCAGTCCTGTGAAGTCCGGGTCCTGCTCGGGCTGGCCGCCATGAATGGAATTGATGTTCATGGTCGACTGGCGCGCGCCTTCGGGTACGACGGGCATATCGGTGTGACGGGCGGCCATGGCGGGGAAAAGCTTGTCTTCGAATTCGGCCAGTACAGCACCCATGTGCCGGACCGCGCAGTCGCCCAGAAAGGGCATTGAGCCATGGGCGATCTCGCCCTTCGTCTCGATTTCAGCCCACCAGCCGCCACGGTGCCCCAGGCAGATACGGTCTTTGTTCAGCGGCTCAGGGATCACCACGTGCTGAACCCGTGCGGGGTCGAAGTACCCCTTCTCCGCAAGCCAGGCGACGCCGCCATATCCGCCGGATTCCTCGTCGGCGGTTCCCGAAATCTCAATGTGACCGGCATAGTCGGGATGGACCTCAATAAACGCCTCTGCCGCGATGATGGAGGCTGCCAGCCCGCCCTTCATGTCGCAGGCACCGCGCCCGTAAATGCGCCCGTCTGAGACCTCGCCACCAAACGGATCAAAGTTCCAGCCGCGTCCAACCTCGACCACATCGGTATGGCTGTTGAAATGTACGCAGTCGCCTGCGTGCGCCCCGGACCGGCGGGCCACAATGTTCCAGCGTGGGTATCTGTCGCTATCCCCTGGTGTGCCGGTGGCGCGCAGAAGCTGCGTCTCAAACCCGCTCTTTTTCAGCCTTTTGTCGAGAAACTCACAGATCAGACGGTAATCCTGCCCCGGCGGGTTGAGCGTCGGGATGCGGATCAGGTTCCGGGTCAGATCAATCAGATCATCGCGTCGGGCGGCGACAGCGCGTGCAAGGGGTGTTGTCATTTCCGCAGTTTCAGAGGACCCGTACGGAAAGGCAAGAGCGCACGCGTCAGGGGGCAGCAATCTCTTTCATTGCGGCCAGCAGGGCGCTGACTTCTTCCAGTGTATTGTAGTGGCACATCGAAACCCGCACCGCGGCTTCAAGACCAAGCGGGGTAAGAATATTCCCTGAGTAATGGTCTGCCTTTCGGATATGGGTGCGGATCCCCTGCTCGTTCAGCTGGCGCACGATGTCCGCGGCAGGCACGTGATCCAGAGCGAAACACACAAGGCCTTCGCGCGCGGAATTGTCCGGGCCGCCGATGATGGTCACGCCCTCCAGTTCCGCCAGCCCGGGCAGGTTTCCGGTACCGTGCAGCATGGCATCGGTCAGTGCCTTTTCATGCGCGTGAATGGCGGCACCGGCCGCCTCGATCCTTGTTCTGGCGTCGTCACTGTCGCTGTGCTGGGTGCCAAGCCAGTCAAAATAGGCGACCACATCTGAAAACGTCGCATAAGCACCGGTATCGCGCGTGCCCATTTCCCAGTTCGTGACAGGTCCGTTGTCCAGCTGTTCCAGCGGCAGCGCGGTCATTCTGTCCGAGACCCAGGCGACACCGTACCCATGTCTTGAGAAAACCTTGTAGGGCGAGACGACGTAACCGTCGATGTCATAAGAGGCGATGTCGATCCGTCCGTGGCTTGCATGCTGGATGCCGTCCACAAAAATGAATGCGTCAGGGGCGACCGCTCGGATGGCAGCGGTGATCCCGGCCACATCATTGGCGATACCTGTCACCGGCGAGGTGTGCAGGATGGTCGCGACGCGCACATCCGGGGTCATCAGCGCGGCATAGGCATCCGGACTGACAGCACCTGTTGCATCATCGTGCTGCACCGACACATAGGGCTTGCCGGACATCTCCGCCCAGTGCCGCGCGGCCGAACGGGAGGCGGGATGCTCAACACTTGATCCGATCACCACGCCGCCCGGGGGGCGCCCATCACGGCCGTCCGGATCAGCCTGAATGTCAGTTCGGTGCCACTTTCGCCCACGAAAAACTGCCCGCCCGGGGCGTTGAAGAAGACCGCCATATCCGCTCTGGCCCTGGCGATGATATCCACCAGCGCATGTGCTGCCGGATTATCGCGCCCCTGGTTATCGGGAATGGCTGCGAATTTTGCAGATGTCTCAACCGCTGTGTTCAGCGTGAGCGCGCCGCCGGCGTTCTCAAAAAAGATGCGCGGACCCTGAAACGGACAGCTTTCGACATGGGCAAACCGGCTGCGGATCCCGGTCATCAGCTCAGCAGCAAATGCAGTCATGCGCAAAGATCCCTTGAATCTGTTCCGGAACCCTTTGTGACCCCGGCACGTTGAAAGTCAAGCAGCGCCGGACAGCAACCGGCGCGGAAGGAGTACATAATGACACGCAGGACGTCCGCCCGGACGGAGGCAAAAAATGATGAAACAACGGTGCAGGAGGCAAGCCCGATTGCATCGCGGCTGATCTGGGAGATCATCCGGCGCGACGGCGAGGAAGAAATGGCCCGACCCTGGCGGTCGCTGGTCTGGTCCGGCATTGCGGCGGGTGTTCTGATCAGCCTGTCGGTGCTTGGCGAGGCGATCTTCCGCACCTATCTGCCGGATGCACCCTCGTCATATCTGATTGAGAATATGGGGTATTCTCTCGGGTTTATGGCGGTGATCCTCGGCCGGATGCAGCTTTTTACGGAAAATACTATCACAACGGTTCTGCCGGTCATGGTGGCACGGAGCTGGCGCTCGCTGCTCGCCATGCTGCGTCTCTGGGGCACTGTCCTGGCTGCAAATGTGATCGGCGCTTTTGCGATCGCGGGCCTTTTTGTTTTCACTCCGGCAATCCCGGCGGACATTATGGCGTCGATTGTGGACCTGTCGCACCATGCGACGGGTATGGGTGCCTCTCAGGGGTTCTGGCGCGCCATTCCTGCGGGTCTGATCGTCGCTCTGCTTGTATGGATGCTGCCGCAGGCGGATGGGCAGGGGTTTCTGCTGATCCTTGCCTTCACGTGGCTGATCGCGGCTGGTGACTTTACCCACATCGTCGCAGGATCTGTGGAGATGGCCGTGCTGATGCTGAAGGGTGACCTGTCAGCAGTGCCTGCAGTCACGGAATTCTTCCTGCCTGTTCTGGCCGGGAACATCATCGGCGGCACTGTGATTTTTACGCTCATGGCGTGGGGTCAGGTGCGTGATGAACTGCCCGCAACCTGAGTTTTTCGGAACCCTGATGCCGTTCGGGCGTTTTACCGTTGAAGCAACAAAGGAGAATTAAGATGGAATATGCAGGAATTGGTGGCTTTGTCCTTCTCGTTCTGAACGTTTGGGCTATCATCTCGATTGTCGGATCGACGACAACCACAGGAAGCAAAGTGATTTGGACCCTTCTGGTGCTCATTCTGCCGCTTATCGGCTTTATCATCTGGTTCTTCGCCGGACCGCGCGCGTCGGCGGCCCGCATCTGATATGATTGCACCGCTGCGGTATCCATTTGCGACCTATCGCGCAGCGTCTGTTGCGGCCTTCCGCCAGATTGGCAAAAACAACCTCGGCCTGATCGCGGCCGGGGTTGCATTCTTTTCGATGCTCTCCCTTTTCCCCGCGCTTGCAGCGCTGATTGCGGTTCTCAGTCTTATCGCTGACCCGGCTGTTGTGATCGTTCAGCTCGAAGAATTCAGCGGGCTGATGCCGGCGGACGTCTACCAGATCCTGAACACCCAGATCGTGGGGCTGGTCAGCGCCAGTTCTGACACCCTTGGCTGGGCCGGTGGTGTTTCGCTTTTTCTTGCTCTCTGGTCCGCGCGCGCAGGCGTGGGCGCCGTGATGCAGGGGCTCAACGCGGTGTACGGCAAACAGGGACGGGCGACGTGGCGGCACTATATCAGAGCGCTCTTTCTGACCGTCAGCCTTGTTCTCGTCGGAGTGACGGCGCTTTTGATGGTCGTTGTGGTGCCCGTAGTGCTCGCGTTTCTGCCACTGGGCACGATAGCAGGCATCGCGCTTGAGGTTCTGCGCTGGACCATCGCGATTGTGGTCATTTTTGCCGGTATCGGTCTGCTGTACCGCTTTGGGCCGAACCGCTCGGGCATCCCCATCGGATGGGTCACGCCGGGGGCGGTGTTCTCGGTCATTTCCTGGGCGGCGCTGTCCGTCGCCTTTTCGTTCTATGTCTCCCATTTCGGCAACTACAACGAAGTTTACGGGTCCATCGGTGCGGTGGTTGCGATGCTGGTCTGGCTCTGGATCAGCACTTTTCTTGTGCTTCTGGGTGCGGCGCTGAATGCCGAGCTTGAACTGCGCCGGAACCTGCCGGTGACGGATGCCGCCGAGGCGGTTGCGACAGAATAGCGCGCGTTTTCCCTGATTTTTTCGGAACCTGAACCCGGTCCTGCCGGTTGGTCCGGTGAAGCAGAAAGAAGGAGAACGATATGACAAGCGCACTGAACGTTGTGCCCGAAACAAGCGAAATCAGCACCGGTGTCCGTGACACCGAAGCGATGGCGCAGGGTCTGGAGAATATGCTTGCGGATACATACCGGCTCATCTTCAAGACACACGCCGTGCATTGGAACGTTGAAGGTCCGATGTTTTTCGCCGTGCACAATCTGACCGAAGAACAGTACGAAGATATGTTTAAAGCCGCCGATGAGATTGCGGAACGTATCCGCTCTCTGGGCCAGCTTGCCCCGTCCTCGCTGTCATCCATCGTGTCGAACTCGGTCATTCAGGACAATGACACGGCGCTGTCGGCGGGCGAGATGTGCCAGGACCTTGCGGCCGATCACGAGCGTGTGGCGCACCGGTTGCATGCGCTGATCCGCATTGCGGACGAGCATGGTGACCCAGTGACCGAAGATATGGCAGTTG
The DNA here is from genome assembly GCF_055693285.1 of Roseobacter sp. S87. Next base: position 60,523 of record NZ_JBVFTR010000005.1, on the reverse strand, counting down.
CGCGGGCTACGTTCCATGAGAAGGCGGCCTGGATGCTGCGGGCTGTCTCAAAAAGCTGATCTCACCAACAGAAAAGCCCCGCCTTGTGCGGGGCTTTTTTCAGAGCCGAGCGCAGTTTTCGTCAGGCTTCAGCGAGTAGATGATTTTGTGCTCACGCAGCAGTGTCCGCTTTGAGACGCAGGCTGCGTTTCCGGGGGCGAGAAACATGTCGCGGCCGGATGTCCGAAGCCTGTGTTGTGCGCCATCGATCCGGATCGTGATGAAACGGTCGGATATGCCTGCACCGGGAATCTGTGCGACTTCGACAACCGGAGCCATGCGGAACTCCACTTTGTGCGCGGGTACGGATGACACCGCTGGCAACACCATCGCAATCGTCGCAAGCGCGGTCACCGACAGAATGCGGCGAGTAAATCTTCTGATACGTGCTGCTGCCATGGTCAAACCTCTGCTTCAGCACCCTGACGGGAAGCTCTGAAGAAAGGGTTAACCAGCCAAAACAGGCATGAATGTGGTCGGATTGTGGTACGCGCCCGGACAGGCGCGCGCCATGTCCGCATCCGGGATCAGGAATGCAGCGTTTCGGTGCTGGAAAAGAACATCGCCTGACTGACGGCAGAAACCACCTGATCTTCGGTATAGGGTTTTGAGATCAGGAAAGCGGGCTCATGCTTCTCGCCGGTCAGAAGGCGTTCGGGGAAGGCGGTAATAAAGATCACTGGCCGGTCACCGAGGCTGCTGATCAGATCATTTACCGCATCAATGCCGGACGAATTATCGGCCAGCTGGATATCAGCAAGGATCAGATCGGGTGTTTCCTGCGCGCCAAGGGCTGCTGCTTCGTCGCGGGTCCGGGCCACGCCCGTCACACGGTGGCCCATGTCGGACACGATGCTTTCGAGATCCATCGCGATGATCGCTTCGTCTTCGATGATCATCACCGCGCCGGAAACCACATCTGCCATCTCACGCCGGGCGATTTTCACAAGCTCTTCGGCCTCACCCTGTGACACGTCCAGAATCTGTGCAATCTCGCCAAAGCCGAACCCCTCGATGGTGTGCAGCAGCAGTGCTTCGCGGCTGTCCTCGGTGAGGCGGGCGAGATGTTTCTGCGCGCGCGCCTTCAGGCCGTTTTCGCCGGTCTCAACAGGTGCGCCGGCAGAGGCCCAGATCCGGTAGAGCACCCGGAACACGCCGGTTTTCACCTCCATACCACTGAGCACGGAACGATCCGCAAGGATTGCTTCGAGGGCCGCAGCCGCGAAACGGTCGCCGCTGCTCTGACTGCCGGTCATTGCGCGGGAGAACCGGCGCAGATAGGGTAAAATCTGTCCCAGTTGATCACTGATATCTGTAGGTGCAGCAGCATCCGTCATGCCGGGAAGTCCTTTTTTGGTTTTTCTCGGAACCAAACGCAGAGTTAAGAGTTTTGTTCCGTATTAATTGCAGCCCCGCGATTCAATTTCCAGGAGAGCCACCCTTATATGACCCGGTCAGGTCCCAGCCGCAAACGCGAAAACGTCATCGACGAAAATCTCAGACGTGTATACGACGAAGCGCTCGAGGAAGGTATACCGGATCGGTTCACCGACCTGCTGAAGGCGCTCAAGGAACAGGATCAGTCAAAGGGCGCGCAGAAATGAGCAGCCCGGATCCGAGGGACGAACTGGTGGAACATCTGCCGGCCATGCGCGCATTTGCGATCAGCCTGACCCGCAATGGTGCCACTGCCGATGACATGGTTCAGGACACTGTTGTGAAGGCCTGGACAAACATCGACAAGTTCGAGCAGGGCACGAACATGCGGGCCTGGCTTTTCACTATTCTGCGTAACACGTATTATTCGTCGCGGCGCAAGACACGTCGTGAGGTTGCGGATATTGACGGGGTACATTCCGACAATCTGGCGGAAAAGCCGGCGCATGATGGCCGGCTCCATATGACGGATTTCCGCGATGCTTTTGCGCAGCTCAGCGACGAACAGCGCGAGGCGCTGCTGCTGGTCGGTGCCTCAGGTTTCTCCTATGAGGAAGCCGCCGATATGTGCGGTGTTGCCGTTGGGACAATCAAAAGCCGGACCAACCGGGCACGCCAGCGTTTGGCGGAACTCATGCATCTTGACGATGACGAACGGCTGGAGCTGACGGATGAGGCGACGCTGTCGGTGCTGTCTGCATCAAAGGCCGCGTCTTTCTGACGATGACCGGAGGCTTTCTGAGCGAGAACCTGTTTCGTGGTCTCGCGTTCCGTATTCTGCTGTTTCTGACCCTGGCGCTGCTGCCGTTCGGGCTGATCGCTATTGTTCAGACCCAGGAAATTGCGCGTCAGGCAGAGCGTAACGCCGAGCTTTCGCTGCTGGGCCTGACGGAACAGTCTTCAGGACCGGAACGCACAACGATCCAGCAGGCTTTCGGCACGGCTGAGGCTCTGGCCTCTGTCATCCGCGTCGCAATCGACGACCCGGGCACCTGCAACAGGTTTCTGGAAAGATATCAGCAGGTCGCGCCGCAGTTTTCCCTCGTCGGGCTGATATCAGCAGACGGAGCGACGCTGTGTTCGTCTGCGGGATCGGGCCACAATTTCAGCAACGATCCGGTTTTTCAGGCACTGCCTGATGCACCGGCGCGCACAATCACACGGCATGAAACGGGCCCGCTGTCGGGCGAGCCGGTCATTGTGCTGCTTGAACCGTTCTACACCAATGACCGGTTTGTCGGGTACATCACCCTGTCTATTCCGCCGTCGCGGATTCAGCGCGCAGTCGGGCCTCCGATACCGCTTTCACCATTTGATCTTGTGATCTTCAATGCAGCAGGAGAGGTTTTTCTCTCAGATCAGGGTGAAAAGTCCTCGGCGCTGAACCTGCCGCGGAACCGCAGTCTCGCGGCACTTGTCGGCGAGAAGCCGACGGTTTTCTCAGACCTGAACCAGAGCGGCACAAAAAGTGTCTATGCCGTTGTCCCGATTATCCCTGGTGTGGCCTATTCCATGAGCATCTGGCAGCAGGAGGATGTCCTGCAGAGTGCCAACCAGACGGGCCGGCTGAGCTTTTTTCTGCCTGTTCTCATGTGGCTGGCGAGCCTTGTTGTAGCATTCTGGTCGCTGAACCGCCTGGCGGTACGTCACATCAGTAAACTTGGGCGACAGATGCGGCTCTTTGCGTTCAACCGTGCGCTGCCGCGTAAAACCATGGGCGACAACGTTCCCATAGAGCTCCAGGAAATTCAGGGCACGTTCGTGAAAATGGCGGAATCCATCATCCGCGATGAGGCCGCTCTCGAAGACAACATCCGCGACAAAAACATTCTGCTTAAAGAAGTGCACCACCGGGTAAAGAACAATCTCCAGCTGATCTCTTCGATCATGAACCTGCAGATCCGGCGCGCGCAGTCGGAGGATGCCCGCTTTGTGCTTCGGCGGTTGCAGGAACGTATCCTGAGCCTCGCGACAGTACACAAAAACCTCTACCAGAGTGATGCGCTTGACCGGGCAGATGCGGGTCATCTGCTGAGCGAAATCGTCGGGCAGCTTCTGGTCGTCGGCCTGCCGGCAGGGTCCGGGGTGGAAGTGACGCGCGACTTCGATCCGGTGCATATGGACGCGGATGACGCGGCGCCTCTGACGCTTCTGGTGTCTGAGGCTGTCACCAATGCGATGAAATACATCGGACCGCCGGAGCCGGGCGCGCCTGCCAGGCTTTCCGTTTCCCTCAAACGCCGGGACGGGGAAACCGCGGTTTTCAGGATTTCCAACAGCACGTCGGGCGCACACGGATCAGAGGGGACCGGGTTGGGTTCGCAACTGATCAATGCCTTCGCGCGCCAGCTGAACGGGCACGTTGAGGTCTCCTTCGAAGAAAATACCCACATCCTGGAACTGAGCTTCCCAGTGCGTCAGCGGGAAGCGATCGTACGGGATTATTAACCTTGTTGCGGTAACCCTTGCGCAGGGACGGAACTCTGACGCGGTCTTTGCGTTGAGCCGTGAACGCAACAGGAAAAGGAGACCGTGATATGGCAGAGATTCCGTTTTTCTACGGACTTGCTTTCCTCACGCTGGTGGCACTTTTTATTTTTGTCACCACGCGCCGGCAAAAATCCGACCAGAGCGAAGAGGACTGAAAACCTCTCAGAAGCTGGGCGGCGTACAGGCGCTGATGATTTCGCAGATTTCGTCTCCGGTATTCCGGAACCGGTGGGGCAGGCGGCTGTTGAACAGATAGCCATCGCCTGGCCCCAGCGTGCTGACCTCGTCATCGACAGTGATCTCAATGTGACCGCGGATGACAACACCCGCCTCTTCGGCCTCATGGCTGAGAAGCTCGGGGCCTGTGTCGGCACCTGGCTCATAGCTCTCGTGCAGGACCTGCAGCGCGGTATCCTGCGCTGCACCCAGCATCCTGAGTGACAACAGCCGGGGTCCGGTATCGTCGCCCTCACCGGGTGCCAGCTCGGTAAATTCGTCCGCACGGTAGAAATATTTGCTTTGTCCCGCGTCCTCAATCGTGGCGAAAAACTCGGCCATTGAGATGGGAATCGCATCAAGCAGACTTTTCAGCGAGGCAACCGACGGGCTCGTCCGGTTCTTTTCGATGAGAGAAATCGTGCCGTTTGTCAGCCCCGCGCGTGCCGCCAGCTCGCGCTGCGACAGGCCGCGTTGTTTGCGGATGGCCCGGAGACGATGCCCGATATCCAACGATAAAACTCCCTGTTTACAGCATCAAAGCAGCAAGTGTGCCGCAATGAATATCGTCGGTGCAGGCTGTTGTCACACCAATTCTGCGCACAGGTCACATTCGGGTAGTCCCGCAGATGCAGATGGCGATTGACAACTAAATTAAACGGAGTATCGATATTTTAAACACCCGGGAAATCAAAGGATGCGCCGATGGCCACAACAGCCAAAACCCCCGCCAAAAAGCCGCGCAAGTCCCGCGCTGCCAAGAAACCAAGGATCGAAGTTGTTGCAACCTCTCCTGAAAACCCGACCAATGCTGACCTTCTGGCACGGCGCGAAGCGGCTGTGCCGCGGGGCGTGGCCTCGGCGGCGCCGGTCTTTGCAGACCGCGCGGAAAACGCAGAACTCTGGGACGTTGAAGGCAAGCGGTACATTGACTTTGCCGGTGGTATTGCGGTCCTGAACACAGGCCACAGGCATCCCGCGGTCATCGCGGCGGCCAAGGCGCAGGAAGACCGCTACACACATACTTCCTTTCAGGTGGTGCCTTACGAGCCCTATGTGGCGCTGGCAGAAAAGCTCAATGCCCTGGCCCCTGGTGAAGCGCCCAAAAAATCGCTTCTGGTCACCACCGGTGCCGAAGCTGTGGAAAACGCGGTCAAGATTGCACGCGCTGCAACCGGCCGGCCTGGCGTTATCGCGTTCACTGGCGGGTATCACGGCCGTACGCTGCTGACGCTGGGTATGACCGGCAAGGTCAGCCCCTACAAAAAGGACGTGGGTCCTTTCCCGGCGGATGTGTTCCGTGCGCCGTTCCCGTCCGTACGGGACGGAATTACGGTCCAGGACGCGCTGACCGGTCTGAAAAACCTGTTCCTGACAGACGCACAGCCGGACCGTGTCGCAGCCATCATCATTGAGCCGGTTCTGGGCGAGGGCGGCTATACGCCTGTACCCTTCGAGATGCTGCGTGAGCTGCGCGCGATCTGCGATGAACATGGTATCCTCCTGATCGCTGATGAGATCCAGGCTGGCTTTGGCCGGACGGGAACGATGTTTGCAATCGAGCATTCTGGTGTGGTGCCTGACCTGATCACGGTGGCGAAGTCCATGGCTGGCGGTTACCCGATTGCGGGCGTGATTGGCCGCGCCGATGTGATGGACGCGATGGATCCGGGCGGTCTGGGCGGCACTTATGGTGGTAACCCGGTTGCCTGCGCCGCAGCGCTCGCGGCGATTGAGGCCCTGGAAACCGAAGGGCTGCTGGCTCGCTCCCTCCAGCTCGGTGACCATTTCCGGGCGAGATTTGCAGAGATCGGCGCGCGTACCGCACCCTACCGGATGTGGGACATCCGGGGTCTGGGCGCGATGCTGGCGGTTGAGTTCGTGACCGACTTTGACAGCGCTACGCCTGATGCGGCTCTGGTCAAATCGGTTTGTGCTCATGCGCTGAAGCGCGGTCTGATCCTGCTGGCTTGCGGTATGCATGGTAATGCCCTGCGGATCATGGTACCGCTGTCAGCATCTGACGAGATCATCGAGGAGGGGCTCGCGATCTTTGAGGCGGCGCTGGCTGACGCCGTGGCGGAAACATCCGCCTGAGCGCAAACCTCATAGGAACAGAACAGGGCGCCTGCGTGGGCGCCCTTTTTTGTCAGCAGGGGGGCGGCGCAAAACTCGCCGGATCGGCCCGGCGCCAGCGCTTGCGGTAATCTGCCAGCACAGGATCATCGCCTTTGTCCGTCAGCAGGAATCCATCCGGCAGATATGGATAGGCTTCGTTTCCTTCGGCCATTTCCTTGTCGCCCAGCCGGACCATCAGGTGTTGCGGCATAAATTCGCCGGGATGGCGCAACCCGGCAGCACCGGTCATTTCACCCAGAGCTTTCAGCGTGTTGTCGTGGAAACGGGCCACGCGCTGGGACTTTGAACCTACGTCCAGCGCCCGCGACCGCATCGGATCCTGTGTCGCAACGCCGACGGGGCAGTGATTGGTGTGACAGGCCTGCGCCTGGATGCATCCGATGGCAAACATGAACCCTCGGGCCGAATTGCACCAGTCCGCACCCAGAGCCAGACACCGTGCGATGTCAAAAGAAGAGACGACTTTGCCCGCGGCACCGGTATTGACCTGATCGCGCAGCCCGGCGCCGCGCAGTGTGTTGTGCACAAACGTGAGTCCTTCGACAAGCGGCATACCGATGTGGTTGGAGAATTCGACGGGTGCCGCGCCCGTGCCGCCTTCGGTTCCGTCCACTACGATGAAATCGGGAACGATCCCGGTTTCCAGCATTGCTTTGACCATGCACATGAATTCCCGCCGGTGGCCGATGCAGAGCTTGAAGCCGACGGGCTTGCCACCCGAAAGATCGCGCATCTGTCCGATGAACTGCATCATCTCAACGGGTGTCGAAAAGGCAGAATGCGCAGCCGGCGAAACGCAATCCTCGTCCATCGGAATGCCACGCGCTTCTGCAATCTCGGGCGTGATCTTGGAGGCGGGCAGCATGCCGCCATGTCCTGGTTTGGCGCCCTGGCTGAGCTTGAGTTCGATCATTTTGATCTGATCCAGGGTCGCGGTCGCCCGGAATTTGTCGGGATCAAAAGTACCGTCGGCGGCCCGCGCGCCGAAATACCCGGATGCCACCTGATAGATCAGGTCACCACCGCCTTCTTTGTGATACCGGCTGACGGACCCCTCGCCGGTGTCATGCGCAAACCCACCCATTTTTGCGCCTGTGTTCAGCGCCTGGATGGCATTGCCGGACAGCGATCCGAAACTCATCGCAGAGATGTTGAAGACAGAGGCGCTGTAAGGCTGTTTGCAGTCCTTGCCGCCGATCTGCACCCGAAAATCGGTATCTTCGATTTCGACCGGGGCGACTGAATGCGTCACCCAGGCATAGCCCGCGTCATAGACCCGCATCCGCGTGCCGAATGGCCGTTTGTCCTCCTGACCTTTGGCGCGCTGATACACGAGACTGCGGGCATCACGGCTGAAGGGTTCTTCGTCCTGATCGCTTTCGATCAGGTACTGACGGATTTCCGGGCGGATGCCTTCGAAAAGAAACCGCATGTGTCCCAGCACCGGGTAGTTGCGCAGGATCGAATGTCCGGTCTGGCGTACATCATGTATCCCCAGGGCCGTCAGCCAGACAAAAAACGCCAGCGGGATCAGCATCCACCACGTCCAGGCAAAGGCCAGGATGAGGCTGATTACACTCAGGGCGATGACCCCTGCGAAGGTTGCAAAGCGGGTCATAGAACCTGGATCTGTCATGGAAACTCCGGTGCCTTTTATACACAGACCCCCAGGGCATGGGCGAGCGGGGCTGTTGCAGAAATATTAAACGTATCGGGATGATCCGGCATATAGAGACGGTGCGCAAGAAAACTCTGCGTGGGACACAACCCTGTCGGGTCTTGCGCTGTCAGAGCAACCTGCTACGCTCCTGGCAAGGCCGGAAGGCGCGATATGGCGTACAACGCAAAGGCCGCATGGAAGAATCGCCTGTAATTACACGGGCCGAACACACTGGAACGCACACTGTTGGCTCAGCAGGTGTTTAATATTCTGATCACTTTGTGGCCCTGCAAAAGTTCGGGCAGGGGTGCGGTTTGAACAATATCTGCGCATATGCCGAAAATTACGCGCAGTTTCGGCCAGGTGGTGCATTTCGCGTGTTTTCTCTGTCCCGCGATGGGCGTAAGGCAGTCAGTCTGAACACCCCTGCAGTGGCCGGTTGGCGGACACTGTCCCGACGGAGAGACCAGACATGACCCCATTCGCCATTGCCGGCGTCCAGATGTACGTCAACGCCCTTCAGTCCAACGTAGAAGGCATGATCCAGCGCCTTGATGTGCTGATGGCGCGTTTTCCGTGGACGCAGATGGTTCTGTTCTCGGAACTGGCGCCTTATGGCCCGCTGGACCGTTTCGCGCAGCCACCCGAGAACGAAGCACTGGACCAATTCTGCACTGCTGCGCGCAAACACCGCGTCTGGCTGATCCCAGTGGTCGATGTTTCTGCGCGATCCGGAAACCGGTCTGGTGTACAATACCTCTGTGGTTATCAATCCCGAGGGAGAGATCATCCGGCGCTACGCCAAGATGTTTCCGTTCCGCCCATATGAAGCCGGTATCGCCGCGGGCGAGGATTTCTGCGTATTTGATGTCCCGGAGGTGGGGCGTTTTGGTCTTTCGATCTGCTATGACATTTGGTTCCCGGAAACCACACGGCAGCTGACGGCTCAGGGGGTTGAGGTGCTGCTCCACCCAGTTCTGACCGGCACAACGGACCGGGACGCGGAACTGGCCATCGCGCGCGCAACTGCGGCACAGTTCCAGTGTTATGTGATCGACGTGAACGGTCTGGGCGCAGGCGGTGTCGGCCGTTCGCTGGTTGTTGACCCCTCTGCGCATGTTCTGCACCAGTCCGCCGGGCAGGAAGATATGTTCCCCATTGAGGTGGATCTGAGCGCCGTGCGGCGCCAGCGCGAGACCGGCATGAAAGGCCTGGGACAGGTGCTCAAGAGCTTCCGCGACCGGTCGGTGGATTTCTCGGTTTATGACAGAAACAGTGGAACCGATGCGTTTCTCAAAACGTTAGGACCACTGGAAATACCGCAACAGGGCACGCGCGCGGGCCTTCATGTGGATGTCCCGGGCGAAGACAAACGCCACGAAGCACCTGCCTACAAAGGTTCAGGGATGCACGTGGCGCAAACGACCGCCGGACAGAACGAAGACCGCGCTACTGCGACGCTCAGACCGGTGGCGGATGACGGAAAACAACAATCGAGCGGGTAATCCCGCAGTGGAAAAGAATGGTCGAAACCATCTGCTGCTGCATCAGGGACGCCCGCGCAACGGGGAACACAGATGCAAGCGATCAATGACTACTCTTCGGCCATACAGCTTCGTTCCGACCGCTGGAGCGCACTCCGGGAGGCGACTGGCGCACTGACACGGGCGAGTGGGGCACGGCAGACCACGGCCTTGTCCAAAAAGGTCGAAGAACTGTTTGCCAACCTGTCAGTTATCGAACCCTACTGGGCCTTTCCGGGCATGGCTGCATTTGATTACATGCGGCGCCAGTTCGAGCACGGAAATTTCGACGAACTTGCTTTCGCTGTAGGGCGGGTGACGCGGGCGCTGACCACAGGGGCCTATCGCCGCCGGCATATCCCGCTGGAACGCGAAAGCCTCGACAGTGATGAACTGGAAGATGAGGCGATGCAGTCGCCGGAGGCCCGTGCGCTGGCCAAACCGTACTTTGAGGTGCTGATCGTCGACAATGTGAACGAGCACCAGGAGCGCTGGCTGCGCAACAACGTGACCCAGATGCGCCGCCCGGAGGACCCGTTCATCTATGAGGCGCTGGTCGTGCCCAGCCTTGAAGACGCGCTGGTCGCGGTGCTGTTCAACCATAACATCCAGGCGATCGTGGTCCGGCCCGGGCTGGTGCTGAAATCCCGGATGGACCAGCAGATTGTGCAGCGGTTCCTGAACCGGGCAGGGGGGCAGGACGAAATCGACAATATGGAGCCCGACAATTACGGGCCCGAGCTGTGCCGCTTGGTGGCTAAGGTGCGCCCGGAACTGGATGCTTATCTGGTCACGGAGCGGTCTGTAGAGGATATCGCTGGTCTTGATCTCGGTATCTGCCGCCGTGTTTTTTACAACCAGGAAGACTTCATGGAGTTGCATCTGAACATCCTGCGGGGCGTTCAGGCACGGAACAAAACGCCATTCTTCACGGCGCTGACGGAGTATTCCAAACAGCCCACCGGCGTTTTTCACGCCATGCCGATCAGCCGCGGCAAATCGATCAGCCGTAGCCACTGGATTCAGGATATGGGTGCGTTTTATGGGCCTAACATTTTTCTGGCAGAAACCTCGGCGACCAGCGGAGGTCTGGACAGCCTGCTGGAACCACACGGCCCGATCAAGGAAGCGCAGGAACTTGCCGCTCGCGCCTTTGGGTCAAAACAGACGTTTTTTGCAACGAACGGGACCTCCACCTGCAATAAGATCGTCGTGCAGGCCCTTGTAAGGCCCGGAGATATTGTCCTTGTAGACCGCGACTGTCACAAGTCTCACCACTACGGAATGGTGCTTGCGGGTGCGCAGGTCTGTTATCTCGACAGCTACCCGCTCAATGAGTACTCCATGTACGGCGCGGTGCCGCTGCGCGAGATCAAGCACCAGCTTTTAAAGCTGAAGGCCGAGGGCAAGCTGCACAAGGTGCGGATGCTGCTGCTGACGAACTGCACCTTTGATGGTCTGGTCTACAACGTCGAACGGGTCATGGAAGAGTGTCTTGCGATCAAGCCGGACCTGATCTTCCTCTGGGACGAAGCCTGGTTCGCTTTTGCCCGCTTTAATCCAACATACCGGCAGCGGACGGCCATGACGGCCGCCAACACGCTGCGTGAGCGGTTCCGGACGGATGCGCACAAGCGCATGTATGAGGCCCAGCAGAGTACGCTTGAGAACGCAGATGAGGAAAAGCTGCTGGAAACGCGGCTTATTCCGCCGCCCGAGGCGCGTGTCAGAGCCTATGCCACGCAGTCGACCCACAAAACTCTGACCTCACTGCGGCAGGGGTCGATGATCCACGTCAATGATCAGGACTTCAAAGGGGAGGTCGAACAGGCTTTCCACGAAGCTTACATGACCCATACGTCGACTTCGCCCAACTACCAGATTATCGCCAGCCTGGATGTCGGGCGCAGGCAGGTCGAGCTGGAAGGCTATGAGTTCGTGCAGCGCCAGATTGAGGCCGCTCTTTCGATGCGGCGGGCGATCATGACACATCCGCTTCTGAAGAAGTACTTCCGGGTGCTCACTGCGGGTGACATGATCCCGGATGAATTCCGGCAGTCCGGCATCACCAGCTATTATGATGCCGAACAGGGCTGGACCGACATGTGGGACAGCTGGGAACAGGATGACTTTGTCCTGGATGCCACGCGTGTGACGCTGGCTGTCGGGGGCACGGGCTGGGACGGCGATACGTTCAAGACCGACATCCTGATGGACAAATACGGGATCCAGATCAACAAGACTTCGCGGAATACCGTGCTCTTTATGACCAACATCGGTACCACGCGGTCCTCGGTTGCCTATCTGATTGAAGTGCTGGTGGAGATTGCCAAGTCCCTCGACGAGCGCATTGACGACGCCAGCAAGATGGAACGTCTGTCTTTTGAGCGCCGGGTGAAAGCTCTGATGGAGGACCTGCCGCCGCTGCCGGATTTCAGCCGGTTCCACGAGGCCTTCCGTGCATGCCCGACCACGGGCGAGGGCGACATCCGGTCAGCCTTCTTTCTGGCCTATGATGAAAACAAGTGCGATTACCTGGACATCAACGGCTCTCTGAAAGACGCGCTTGATGCGGGTGAGACGGTGGTTTCCGCGAGCTTTATCATTCCCTATCCGCCCGGCTTTCCGATCCTGGTGCCAGGCCAGGTGATCAGCCAGGAAATTCTGGCTTTCATGCTGGCGCTGGATGTGACGGAAATTCACGGCTACCGGCCCGATCTGGGCCTGCGGGTCTTCACTAGCGAAGCACTCGACGAAATTGTCAAAGCGCACACAGATGCGCCCAAAATTGCCCCAGCGGCAGAATAGAATTAACAGAGAGGACAGCAATTCATGGCGACTACGGTTCTGAAGAATATCTCGGAAATCCGCCGGTATTTTCACCGCAACGAAGACCCGGTTTATTTCGTGTCGGCGACCAACTTTAACCTGCTTGGTATCGATGAGTGGGTGAAGAACTTCAAATATATCTGCTACATTGACTGTTATGACGGCCGGCACCCGAACGTGTTCTGTCCGTCTGAACAGCCGCATGCAGAGTTCCAGTCGATCGAAGACATCAACAACTACCTGCTGCAGCACAAAGAGGTGATTGATTTCATCAAGCGGCGGGGCGGCAAACCCAAGTTCGTATTCCTGATGTTTGATGAAGAGACTGAACGCCTTGCCAAGGAACTGGGTGGCACCGTCTGGTTCCCCAAAGCCAAGCTGCGCACGAATATGGACAACAAGATCGAAACGGTCCGCATCGGCAACAAGGCGGGTGTGCCCTCGGTGCCCAATGTGCTGGCTGAGGTGAAATCCTACGAAGATCTGAAGAAAACCTGCGAGAAGGCTGGGATCGGACATGATCTGGTGCTGCAGTCCGCCTTTGGCGACAGCGGCCATACGACGTTCTTTATCAAGTCCGAGGCTGATTTCCGCCGCCACGAGCATGAAATTGTGGGCGAGGGCGAGATCAAGATCATGAAACGGATTGATTGCCGCGGCTCGGCGATTGAGGCCTGTGCCACGTCCGAGGGGACCATTGTCGGTCCGCTGATGACTGAACTCGTGGGCTTCAAGGAGCTGACGCCCTATCGCGGCGGCTGGTGCGGCAACGAAATCCTGTCGACCGCCTTTCCCCCCAAAGTGCGTGAGCGCGCGCGCGACCTGACGTTCAAATTCGGGGAACAGCTGCGCAAAGAGGGGTATCGCGGGTATTTTGAGCTCGACTTCCTGATCGACAAAAAGACCGGTGATCTGTGGCTGGGGGAACTGAACCCCCGTATTACGGGTGCATCGTCCATGACCAACCATGCGGCCTTTGCACATGCGGATGCGCCGCTCTTCCTGTTTCATCTGCTGGAATTCTCGAAAAAGAAGTTCAACCTTGATGTGGATGAGCTGAATGCCCGCTGGGCGGACAGCGCCAATATCGACAGCTGGTCGCAAATGGTGATCAAACACACCGACGATACAGTCGATATCTGCACTGCAGCGCCTGAAACCGGGATTTACCGGATGCTGGAGGACGGACGCGTGGTCTACGACCGCTTTGACTATCACCGTCGTGCTGTGGAGAGCGAAAACGAAGCGTTCTTCCTGCGTATTCTTGGCCCTGGCGACTACCGTTACGAAGGCGCGGATATTGGTATTCTTGTGACCCGTGGCCGGTCGATGACCAAGAATTTCCAGTTGAACGACCGTGCGAAAAAGTGGATCCACGGTATCAAGCAATGCGTGGCGGCAAAACCGCTGCCGCAGGCCGAAGCCGGACCCGCTCTGGCGGACCCTGCGTTCAAGATCCTCTGACTGACAAGGACAGCGCATCCGATGCTATGGCGCGCCTTTACCGAAGAAACGCCCGGTCCGAAATGGTCCGGGCTTTTCGCCGAATACTGGCCCCATTATCAGCGCTGGTGGCTGAAAGAGGGGGAAAGCGCGCGCCCGACCTATGCAGAATCGCGCCGGGCGCTGACCGAACACATGCCGGAAATTGTCCCACTGTGGGAGGAGCTGTGCGAGCTCGCGGGCGGTGGCGACCACGCCGCACGTTTTCTGTCGTTTTACTGCCCGCCGCCTTATCTGGCGGGATGCAGCCAGGCTATCTGGACGGGCAAAGAGCCTGTGATCGTCCGCAACTACGACTACAACCCGGACGCATTTGACAGCCTTGTACTGCGTACCAGCTGGCAGGGGCGGAGCGTTCTTGGCACGTCTGACGGTCTTTTCGGCATGGTGGATGGCATGAATGATGCAGGCCTTGCGATATCGCTGACCTTTGGCGGACGCCGCGTTGTGGGCGAGGGGTTCGGTGTGCCGCTGATCCTGCGTTATGTCCTGCAGACCTGTGAGACAGCCGAACAGGCCGGCGCGGCCCTGGCCCGCATTCCCACGCATATGAGCTACAACGTGACGGTGCTCGACAAAAAGCGGCAGTACCTGACTGCGATGATGGCGCCGGACCGCAAAACGGTTATCACCCATGCGGCGGTGGCAACCAACCACCAGGAAAACGTGGAATGGGTCAGCCATGCGAGGTTCACCGCGACAGTCGAACGGGAACGGTTTCTGCTGCAACGCCTGACACTGCACCGTGACCCGCAGGACAAGTTCATCAGCGCTTTTCTCAAGCCACCATTGTATTCCACCGCCTTCAATGCCGGGTTTGGCACTCTATATACGGCCGTCTACCGGCCGCGCCTGCAACAGATGGAGCTACGCTGGCCGGGAAGTGTATGGTCTTTGCCAATGACAGGCTTTGAGGAAGGCAGCAGGATGATCCGCGTGCCTGGCGCTGCCTGAACACCAGGCACACCGGGCGGTATTACCGACTTAAAGTTGTGTCAGGGGCTTGCCAAACCGGCCGCCGTGTCAAACATTACGATCAGAAAAACAAAAAATTGGGGAGACTCCGATGAAACTTGCAACCTCCGTTATTACGGCGGCCGTACTGCTGTCGACAACCGCCACGCTTACGAGCGCCGAGACCCTTCGCTGGGCGCGCGCCGGTGATGCGCTGACTCTTGATCCGCATGCTCAGAACGAAGGCCCGACGTCCGCGCTCGCGCACCAGATCATGGAAACGCTTGTGATGCGCGACCATTCCGGCGCGCTTGTGGCTTCGCTGGCGACAGACTGGGCACCGTCTGAGGCTGATCCCAATGTCTGGGTCTTCAATCTGCGCGAAGGTGTGACCTATCACGATGGGTCTGCATTCGACTCCGAAGATGTGAAATTCAGCCTTGAACGGGCGATGACGCCTGACTCCGACTACAAAGAACTGCTTGCGTCCGTTGTCGAGGTGCGCGCACCCGACGCCTACACAATCGAGATCGTGACCAATGGTCCGAACCCGATCATGCCCAACAACCTGACCAATATGTTCATCATGGACAAAACCTGGGCCGAGGCGAACAACGCGGTCAAGGTTCAGGACTACGAGGGCGGTGAGGATACGTTTGCTGCGAAAAACGCAAATGGCACAGGGCCTTACAAGCTGGTCAGCCGTGAGCCCGACGTGAAGACAGTGCTGGCTGCCAATGAGAACTATTGGGGTATTGGTGAGTTCCCGCTGGAAGTGAGCGAGATTGTTTACACGCCCATTCAGAACGCGGCGACAAGAGTTGCGGCGCTGCTGTCCGGTGAGGTGGATTTCATTCAGGACGTTCCGGTGCAGGACCTTGGCCGCGTGGCGGCTGAAGATGGCCTGGACGTACGCACAGCGCCGCAGAACCGGGTAATCTTCTTCGGCATGAACTCCGGCGATGCTGATCTGAAGAATGACAATGTCGACGGTGCAAACCCGCTGGCGGATGTCCGCGTGCGCGAGGCCATGAACCTTGCCATCAACCGCGATGCGATCAAACAGGTCGTGATGCGCGGCCAGTCGGCCCCGGCCGGCATGATCGCACCGCCGTTTGTGAATGGCTGGGATGCCGATATGGACGCGTCGTCACGCACGGATCTGGATCGCGCAAAGGAACTGATGGCCGAAGCGGGATATGGTGACGGGTTCTCGATCCAGCTGGACTGCCCGAATGACCGCTATGTCAACGACGAAGCAATCTGTCAGGCGTCTGTCGGCATGCTGGCGCAGATCGGTGTTACCGTGAACCTTGACGCCAAGCCCAAGGCGCAGCACTTCCCGCTGATCAACACGCTGGAGACAGATTTCTATATGCTGGGCTGGGGTGTGCCGACCTACGATTCCGAGTACATCTTCAACTTCCTCGTGCACGGCCGGGATGAAAAGTACGGTTCCTGGAACGGAACACGGTACAGCAACCCGGATCTGAATGCGAAAATCCAGAGCCTCGCCTCCAACACAGATCTGGAAGCACGTGATGCTGACATCGCAGCGATCTGGCAGGTTGTTCAGGACGAAAAGCTCTATATCCCCCTGCACCACCAGGTTCTGAACTGGGGCATGAAGTCCGGCGTTGACACAGTTGTTGAAGCTGAGGACTCACCGAAGTTCAAGTATTTCAAAATGAACTGAACCGCGCCGCGCGGCATGCAAACGTTGCGCGGACTTTCATCATCATGCGGACCGGCGGCTCAGCCGCCGGTCTCAACAAACAGAATGCGCCCCGTCAGGGGCACGCCGCCGGATCAGACTGGTGGTCACAGAGAAAGGACATTCAATGCGTTATGTACTCACTGCCGCTGCCGTTTCAGCTCTGCTGTCGCAGGGTGTCTCGGCCGAAGAATTCACCTGGGCAGCCACAACCGATCCACAGACGCTCGATCCGCATGCTGTGAACTCGGCCCCAGTTCTGGGCTTTCTGAACAATGTCTATGAGGGCCTCGTCCGTCGCGGCAAAGACATGAGCATCGAACCCGCTCTTGCAACATCCTGGGAACCCATCGGTGACGGTGAGGGCTGGCGCTTTACGCTGCGCGAGGGCGTCACGTTCCATGATGGCAGCGCCTTTGACGCCTCTGATGTACTTTTCTCCTATCAGCGCGCCTCTGACGAGACGTCGGACACGCGCAGCTGGTTTGCGCCGGTTTCTGACGTGCGCGTGGTCGATGATTACACCATCGATATCATGACCAGCGCACCCAACCCGATCTTTCCGGACAGCATCGCAAACTGGATGATCGTGGATCAGGGCTGGGCCGAGGCCAATGATGCCACCCGTCCGGACAAAGACAATGGGAACTACGCAACGCTTAATGCCAACGGGACCGGGGCTTTCCGTGTAACAACCCGCGAACCCGGCCTGCGCACCGTGCTTGAGCCTTTCAGCGGCTGGTGGGATACGGCAGAGCACAACATCACGCGTGCAGAATTCACCCCGATCCAGAACCCGGCGACAGCCGTCGCGGCGCTGCTGTCGGGGGATATTGATCTGATCAACCCGGTGCCGATCCAGGATGCTGAGCGTCTTGCTTCCAACCCTGACGTCCAGGTGATCCAGGGGATCGAGGCGCGTGTGATCATGCTGGGCTTTCCGCATGAAGCTGATGTGCTGAAGTACTCCTCCGAGACTTCCGACGCCAACCCGTTCGCGGATGTTCGCGTGCGTCAGGCTGTGGCACATGCGGTGAACGTACCGGCCATTCTGCAGACCATCATGCGCGGCAGTGCGGAACCGGCAAGCCAGCTTGTCAGCCCGGCAATGCGCGGTTTCAGCGCGGCACTGGCCGAACGTCCGGCATTTGATCCGGACAAGGCCCGCGCTCTTCTGGCCGAAGCGGGTTATGCCGATGGTTTCTCTTTCGGCCTGAAATGTCCGAATGACCGGTACCTGAATGACGAATCCGTCTGCCAGGCTGTGACAGGGATGCTGGCACAGGTCGGCATCACGGCACAGCTTGATGCGATGCCGGTCCAGAACTACTGGCCGGAGCTGCGGGCGGATAACTATGATATGTATCTGCTGGGCTGGTCGCCGGGCACATTTGATGCCGAGCACCCCGTGCGTTTCCTCGCTTCGACCCCGAACGAGGAAAAGAAGCTCGGATCCTGGAACTTTGGTGGCTTCTCGAACGAACGTGTCGATGAGCTTCTGCCGATGATCCAGTCAGAGATCGATGACACGAAACGTCAGGCTATGCTCGATGAAACAGCCGGTATCCTGCAGGACGAGGTCGCTTATGTGCCGCTGTATGTTCAGCCTTTGGTCTGGGGCGCCAGTGCCGGGATCGAACTGACCCAACGCCCCGATAACTTCTTTATCCTGCGCTGGGTAACTGTGAACTGATCAATCTCACCCGCAGTGCGGGTGAGATCGCATACCGGGTTCAGTGGGCGCTTTGCTGTCCACCGGCCCGGTTCCGCAGGCGCGCGATCAGCGCCTCGAACATCAGCGCGTGCGTGACCAGAAGCACAGGCACAATAAACGTGGGGATGTACCAGGCCGACCGAAAGAACGGAATCGCCCCGACCTGTGGCAGCGCGTTCAGCAGATCAACCGTTCCGACGATGTTGAACAGCCAGACCAGTGGCAGCGCTGCAGCCAGCCGGTAATGCAGAGCGGGCAGCGCAATCAGAGCGATAAGCCCTGCGGTCAGGTCCCCGTACCCCGCTTCCACAGCGAAATCCTGCGGCATGTCCGCGTGCACGACCGCAGGCACCAGAAATACCATCCCCAGATGACGCAGGGCATGCGGTACTGTGAGCCAGAACAGCCCGTCATAATAGTCGATACGTCTGAACCAGGGACGCACCCACCAGATGCCAACCATGGCCGTGACAATCATGCTCAGGATAAACTGCATCTGAAATATCTGTTCGGTTCCCATTTCCATTCCTTTCTCAGGTTTCATATTTTACGTGCATATGCACGTTTATTGGCGAAAAAATCAGCTCCCTTCGAGCCGGGCAAGCCGGTCCGCAAGCAGGCCGAGCCCGTCATGCCCCAGCAATTCAGTCGTTTTCTGCTGCACCGCTTCCCATAACGGGGTCGCCTCCTGCAGTTTGCGGGCGCCCGCCGAGGTCATCCGCACCACCCGGACGCGGGCATCTTCGTCCCCGCGTATTTCAAGCCAGCCTTTCTTCAGCAGCGGCTGAAGATTGCGTGTCAGGGTAGTCCGGTCCATGCCCATCGTTTCCGCAAGGCGGGTCACTGTCAGATCCCGGTGGTAGGCAAAAACCGCGAGCAACGTGAACTGTGTCGAGCGCAGCCCGGCAGGTTTGAGAGCGGCGTCATAGGCGCGGCCCACCGCACGTACCGATCTGCGCAGCTGAGCGTTCAGGCATTCATGATAGGCAGGGGTTGTCATAAGGCCTTTCCTTTACGTGTATATGCACATACTTTGCACCGATTGCAATGGCTTTCTCACGAAAAACCGGAAACCTGCCACCACGGGCCGAAATGCGCGACTGCGTCACTTGACCCTCAGAGGTGGCCTTGCGACAACAGTACTGCCAGCGGAAGGGGATCCATGCTCGCATACGTCATCCAGCGCGTGTTTCAGTCAGCTATCGTGCTCCTCGTTGTGGGGCTCGTTGCGTTTTCGATGTTCCGGTTCGTTGGTGATCCGATTGACAATATGCTGGGCCAGGAGCGCACCCAGGCTGATATCGAACGGCTGCGAACGACACTGGGGCTCGATGAACCCTTTCCCGTTCAGTACTATAAGTTCCTGAAAGGCGCCGCGCAGGGCAACTTCGGTGTCAGCTACCGCCAGGGCCGCCCTGTGTCCGACATTCTGATGGAAAGGGCGCCTGCCACGCTGGAACTGGCGGCAGTTTCCGGGTTTCTTGCCATCTCTATAGGCATTGCTCTGGGCGTCTTTACGGCCATCCGACGAAACGGGTTTACCGCAAATGCAATAATGTCAGTTTCGTTGATAGGGGTTTCCCTGCCCACGTTCCTGATCGGCATCCTGCTGATTTATCTGTTCTCTGTAGAGCTCGGGTGGCTGCCCAGTTTCGGGCGGGGCGAGACGGTGGATGTGGGCGGCTGGAGCACCGGTTTTCTGACCAGCAGCGGGCTGCAGGCGCTGATCCTGCCCTCTATCACGCTGGGGCTTTACCAGATGACGCTGATCATGCGTCTTGTCAGGTCCGAGATGCTGGAAGTGCTGCGGCAGGACTATATCCGCTTTGCCAGGGCACGTGGCCTGAAAGAACGTGCCGTTAATTTCCGTCATGCTCTGAAAAACACACTGGTGCCAGTGATCACGGTAACCGGCCTGCAACTGGGGTCGATCATCGCCTTTGCGATCATTACGGAGACCGTGTTCCAGTGGCCGGGTGTCGGCCTTTTGTTTATCAACGCGATCCAGTTCGTCGATATCCCCGTGATGGCGGCATATCTGATGCTCATCTCGGTGATGTTTGTGGCCATCAATCTGATCGTTGACCTGCTCTACTTTGCAATCGACCCGCGCCTGCGCGTCGACAGAACGGCGGCCCACTGATGACCGAAACCACACCAGGAAACACCGGCTCTCCGGCCGAGAAATCCCGCCTGCGCATTGCGCTCGAAAGCGACTTTGCCTGGCAGTTCCGCAAGTCTCCGGTGGCAGTTGTCTCGGCCGTGATCGTTCTGGTCATGGTGCTGGCGGCTGTTTTTGCGCCGCTTATTGCGCCCTACAACCCATTCGATCCGGCTTCGCTGAACCTGATGAACGGGTTTTCCCGGCCCATGACTCTGAATGCCTTTACCGGAGATACCTTCTGGCTTGGCACCGATGACCAAGGCCGCGATGTCTTTTCCACAATCCTGTACGGTATGCGGATATCGCTGTTTGTCGGAGCCGCAGCTGTTCTGTTTGCGATGGTGCTCGGCATCACGCTGGGACTGATTGCGGGTTACGTGGGGGGCTGGACGGAAACCATCATTATGCGTGTTGCGGATGTGCAGCTGACTTTCCCGGCGATCCTTGTGGCCATGCTGATATTCGGCATCGCCAAGGGCATCACGCCGGTCGAATACCGCGATCAGATGGCGATCTGGGTGCTGATCATCGCCATCGGCCTCAGCGACTGGGTCCAGTTTGCCCGTGTGGTGCGGGGCGCCACGCTGGTTGAAAAGAACAAGGAATATGTTCAGGCCGCACGGCTGATCGGGCGGGGTTCCGGTGCTATTATGCTGCGCCACATCCTGCCGAATGTGCTGAGCCCGGTACTGGTGATTGCAACCATTTCGCTGGCACTCGCGATCATCGCAGAGGCCACGCTGAGCTTTCTGGGGGTAGGGGCACCGCCCACCCAGCCCAGCCTTGGCACACTGATCCGTATTGGGCAGGGCTTTTTGTTTTCCGGCGAGTGGTGGATCCTGCTCTTTCCCGCCGTGACACTCCTGACACTCGCTCTTTCTGTAAACCTGCTGGGCGACTGGCTGCGCGATGCTCTGAACCCGCGCCTGCGATAAAGGACTATCAATGCGACTTTTTTCATTTCTCATGGTTGTCTTACTGGCGTCGGGTGCTTTCGCGCAGGACGCTGAACGCCTTGAGGCTGCTAAGGCCTATGTGAACAGCAAGGGCCAGCAGGAATTGATGGCTGATATGCTGTCCCCCGAAGGCGTGATGGGACAAATGGGTCTGGTGGGCGGGCGCATCCCGGACGGGAAAAAAGAGCTCCTGGCGCGTATCGTTTCCGAAGAACTTGCGAAGATGAAGCCGGTGATGGAAGAGGCGATGATCAGCGGCATGGCCACGACCTTCACACTGGAGGAAATACAGGCACTGACAGAGTTTTACGCATCCGATGTCGGGGCCTCGGCGATCAGAAAGATGACCCCTTTCATGACACAGACGATGCAGCAGATCGGGCCGTATTTCCAGCAGATGCAAGCTGTCCTGGCACGCCGCATACAGGAAGAGATGAGCAAATAGCGTGTCTGATGCAGTTCTCTCCATCCGCGACCTCACCGTCGAAATTCCCACGCGATATGGCATTTTGCGACCAGTGAATGGCGTTTCCTATGACATTGGTCGGGGCGAAATACTGGGCGTCGTCGGAGAGTCCGGAGCGGGTAAGTCGATGGCGGGCAACGCGGTCATCGGGCTTCTGAACCCGCCGGCCCATATCGCGGGCGGAGAAATCCACGTGAATGGCACCCGTATTGATGCGCTGACCGGCGAGGCGATGCGCAGGTTGCGTGGCAAAGAGATTGGTATGGTGTTTCAGGACCCGCTGACATCGCTCAACCCGCTGCTCAGGATCGGGGACCAGCTGACCGAAACGATGCTTGCTCACCTCGATATTTCCCGGGCCGACGCGGCAAAGCGGGCGGTTGCCGCCCTCGAAGAGGTTGGCATTCCGGGTGCATCCGAGCGCGTTGACAGCTTTCCGCATGAATTCTCCGGCGGTATGCGCCAGCGGGTTGTGATTGCGCTGGCGCTTTGCGCAGAGCCCTCGCTCATCATCGCAGACGAGCCGACAACAGCGCTGGATGTTTCTGTTCAGGCCCAGATCATCTCACTTCTCAAGAAGCTCTGCCGCGAACGCGGAACAGCCGTGATGCTGATCACCCATGACATGGGCGTTATCGCCGAAGCGGCCGATCGGGTCGCAGTGATGTATGCCGGACAACTGGCGGAACTCGGCCCGGTGAGGGAGGTTCTGACGACGCCGCAGCACCCCTATACACACGGCCTTATGGGTTCAACACCGCTGGCATCACGCGGGCGTGACCGCCTGCACCAGATCCCTGGTGCCATGCCCAGGCTCGACGCACTGCCGGGTGGTTGCGCGTTTCATCCACGCTGCCCCTACACGCAGGACCGCTGCAGAACTGACCCCGGACCGCGTATCGCGGACGGTGACGGGCGTGCTGCCTGCTGGTTCCCCCTCAAAGAGGAGGCGGTCGCCTGATGGGCATGGTGAACATCCGTAATCTGACGCGCATTTTTGACGTCTCAAAACCGTGGCTGAACCGCGTTGTGGAACGTCGCGAAAAGTCCTTTCTGACGGCGGTGTCTGACGTCAGCTTCGAGATTGAGGAGCGCAGTGTTTATGCCCTTGTCGGCGAAAGCGGCTCGGGCAAATCGACGATCGGCAAGATGCTGGTGGGCCTTCTGGGCCCATCCGAAGGTTCCGTCGAAATCCGTGGGACGGATCTGGCACGCGAAAAGGATGCTGCGAAAATTGACGCGGTCCGGCGCGATATTCAGATGATCTTTCAGGATCCTTTTGCCTCGCTTAATCCGCGCTGGCGGGTGCGGGACATTATTGTGGAACCGGTGGCGGCGCGTGGCGGAAACACCGACGGCATGGCCGAACGCCTGCTGGAACAGGTCGGGCTGGCGGCCCGCGACGCTGGTAAATTCCCGCACGAATTCTCAGGCGGCCAGCGCCAGCGGATCTGCATTGCCCGCGCTCTGGCATCAGAGCCCAAGCTCATTGTCTGTGACGAACCGACCTCAGCGCTCGATGTGTCGGTGCAGGCCCAGGTGCTTAACCTGATGAGCGATCTCAAGGACGAATTCGGCCTGACGTACCTGTTCATCAGCCATGATCTGACGGTCGTGCAGCATATGGCTGACAGGATCGGCGTGCTCTATCTGGGACGCCTCGTGGAAGAAGCGGCACCGGATGCGCTCTTTGATGATCCGAAACACCCCTACACACAGATGCTGCTGGCTGCCGCGCCTCAGCTGAGCAACTTCGGGCGCGAAGTGCCACCGCCCACAGGCGAGATCCCTGATCCGATCAACCCGCCGCCGGGATGTGCCTATCATCCGCGTTGTCCTCTGGCGGGTGACATCTGCAGTCGCGAGAGACCGGGAATGCGCAACCTGCGGGGAGCGCGCGTCGCCTGTCATATGGTGGAATGACCGGTCCGCTGTCATCGCTGCGGGTGGTTGAATTCACCGGTCTGGGACCTGCACCGCTGGCAGGGCAGCTGCTGGCCGATATGGGTGCTGACGTCACCGTTATTGATCGGGCCTCAGGTCCTGAGGACCCCACCGATATCAACCGGCGGGGCAAGCGTTCGGTCGCGCTGAACCTGAAATCAGAGGCAGGACACGCCGCAGCAACGAAACTGGTGTCCGGCGCTGATGTGCTGATCGAAGGCTTCCGCCCGGGCGTGATGGAGCGTCTGGGGCTTGGCCCGGCAGATTGCCCCGAGACACTCATTTATGCCCGCATGACGGGATGGGGGCAAACGGGGCCGCTGGCCGCGCGGGCCGGGCACGACATCAACTATCTGGCACTTACGGGTGCACTGCATGCCATTGGCCCTGCGGACGCGCCGCCGGTTGTGCCGCTCAATCTGGTGGCTGATTTCGGTGGGGGCACGATGTTTCTGCTGTTCGGCGTTCTGTCGGCAGTGATTGAACGGAGTGTTTCGGGGCGGGGGCAAGTTGTTGATGCCGCGATGGCCGAAGGCGTACCGGCGATGATGGGCCTTATCCACACGATGATTGCGCGCAACACCTGGTCCGGGGACCGGTCATCAAACTGGCTGGACGGCGCGTCGCCGTTTTACCGGTGTTACGAATGCGCGGATGGAGAGTACATCTCTGTGGGCGCGCTTGAGCCGCAGTTTTATGCCGAACTCCTCCGGATCGCCGGGCTCGACGCACCGGGTGATCAGATGGACAAAGCGGCATGGCCACACAGGGTTGCCGCTTTTGCCGAAACCTTCCGGCGCAAAACAAGGGATGAATGGGCTGAAATTTTCGCGGGTTCCGATGCCTGTGTCGCTCCGGTTCTGAATTTTGAAGAAGCGCCTCTGCATGCTCACAACGCAAACCGCGGCACCTATCGTGCACCCGGCGGTATCATGCAGGCGCAACCCGCACCAAGGTTTTCCCGCAGCGAAACACGCGCCCCTGCAGCCCCTGGTGCACCGGGAGCGGATACGAATGCAGTTCTGCGCGAAATCGGCTATTCCGATGCGGATATCGCCACCATGCGGGACAGCGGAGCGTTGACATGACGGTCCTGATCGCAGGAGCCGGTATTGCAGGGCTGACCCTTGGCCTGACCCTGCACCAAATTGGTGTGCCGTTCCGGATTTACGAGTCCGTACGTGAACTGCGTCCCCTCGGCGTCGGCATCAACCTGCAGCCGAATGCGGTGCGCGAACTCTTTGACCTTGGCCTCGAAGAGGAACTGCTGTGCATCGGTGTCGCTACCCGCACTCTGGGGTTCTACACCAAAACCGGGCAGCTGATCTGGCAGGAACCGCGTGGCCGCGATGCAGGCTACACCTGGCCTCAGATCTCCGTACACCGCGGTCATCTGCAGATGATGTTGTTTGAAGCCCTGCAGAAACGCGCCGGCGAAGACCTTGTCGTTACAGGGCACAGAGCCACCGGGTTTCGCAATACGGCCGATGGTGCGGAACTTCATCTGGCCGTTGCAGATGGCGATGTCATCATCAGGGGCGACGTCGTCATCGCCGCAGATGGCATCCATTCTGCAATCCGCAGGCAAATGTACCCGGACGAAGGTCCGCCCGTTTGGGGTGGCGCCATCCTCTGGCGAGGGACAACGCGCGCGACACCCTTCGGGGATGCGCCAGGTATGATCCTTGCTGGTCACGACACACAGCGTTTCGTTGCCTATCCGATCTCGGCACCCGATCCGGTGACAGGTCACGCACTGACTAACTGGATTGCAGAACTGCGTGTCGATCCGGCCACGGACTGGCGGCGCGAGGACTGGAACCGCCCTGCGGACCTGCGCGATTTTCTGCCCGCGTTTGAGGGCTGGCAGTTTGACTGGCTCGATGTGCCCGGACTGATCCGTGGCGCGGACACGGTGTACGAATATCCGATGGTCGACAGGGACCCGGTTGCACGCTGGACCGAAGGGGCCGTGACGCTCATGGGCGATGCAGCACATCCTACCTATCCCGTGGGATCAAACGGCGCGAGCCAGGCCATCGTAGATGCGCGTGTCATGGGCGCCTCTTTGGCCCGGGAAGGAATCGGTGGCCCGGCGCTGCAGGCTTATGAGGCTCAGATACGGCCCCGAACTGCCGCCGTCACCCTGGCCAATAGGGTCAGCGGACCGGATGCAATCCTGCAGCAGGTCGAAGACCGTTGTGGCGGCAGCTTTGACAGCATTGATGACGTGATTTCGCACGAAGATCTGGCCACACATTCGGCAAAATACAAAAAGCTGGCGGGTATCGATCCGGAAACACTGAACATGCAGCCCCCGCTTGTGCCGCAGGACATCAGAAAGGACAGAGAATGACCCGTATTGCCGTTGTCACCGGTGCTGCCGGTGGTCTGGGCCGCGCCATCAGCGCGCAGCTTATCAAGGACGGGTTGCATGTCTGGGGGTTCGACGTGGACGAAGCCGGACTGCAGAGCATGTCGGCGGACGCGTTCACAGGCCTCGCAGTTGATCTCACGGATGCCGAAGCGATCAGCGCCGCCTTTGAAACCGTCAGGGCGACACACGGCGGTGTCGACGTGCTGGTCAACAACGCAGGCACCTGTTTTATGTCAGAATTCCCGGAGATCCCGGCCGATGAATTCGACCGGCAGATGTCTGTGAACTTTTCCAGTGCGTTTCACTGTGCGCAGTCCGCGGTGCGCCTTATGCAGGGGCGTGCAGGTGTCCGCAAAATCGTGAACATATCGTCGAATGGAGCCTATAATTTCGACGTTTTCGATCCACCCCATTACCGCGCGTCCAAGGCGGCAATGGATACCCTGACTAAAGATCTGGCACGTCGCTATGCGCGTGACAAGATTTCGGTGAATTCAATCGCGCCCGCCATGACGGAAACACCGCTTTTTGGCGTGGTCAGTCAGGAAGTGCTGGATCAGGCAATCGCACAAATGCCCCACGGATGCGCCATGCAACCAGAAGAGGTGGCCGCCTGGGTGGGGTTTCTGGTCTCCCCCGCGGGCGATGTTTCTAGCGGCAATGTGATCATTCTCAATCAGGGGCGCGACGTGCGTTAGGTGTACCAGTCGGGCGCTTTGCGCAGCGTTTTCCACTGGTCCGGACAGTGACCGAAAATCACCATTGCCTTTCGTTCAGCAGCCGCCGCCATCAGGCGTGCACCATTCCGGATTGCGAGCGGTTCATCCCAGGACCCGGCAAACGCCTCGTCGATCTCTGCCGGGCGGCTGATTGCATCGGATGTCAGCAGCACAGAGCCCGTCTGGGTCAGATCAAGCATAAAAGCCAGCTGTCCCGGCGCATGGCCGGGGGCCAGAAAGACGTGGAAACCCGGGCCTATGTCCGTGTCGCCGGTCAGCGTGACATAGTCTGCGTCCGGCCATTCCATCGCCTGTTTGCCCGACCAGTAGAGCGGGCGGGGCAGGGCGCGTTCTGCGGCCGCGATCAGGATCGGCGCCCCGGGAAAGGCATGCATGAACCCAACATGGTCAATATGCGTATGGCTCTGGATCATCAGATCAATGTCATCCGGTACCAGACCCAGTTTTGCCAGTTGGGCCGGGGTCAGATTGTCATGGGTCAGTGACAGAACCTGCCCGAAACTGCCCAGCTCATCTTCTGCGGTGGCAGCGTCAGCGTCATCTGCGTATTTGGCCGGAAATCCGGTATCAATCAGTACGATCTCCCCCGCGCTTGTCTGGATCACATAGCCGCAGATACCGATGATCCGCCCGTTGGCATGCACCTGGAACAGCCCATAATCCAGCACCGCCAGCCGTTCAGGCCTGCCTTTGAGAAGGGGTTGCATATGATCTCCGGGCGCTTTCTGATCCGAGGAGAAGGGGAGCGCCTGTGAAAGTCAAGATACACACTCTGTTTCAGTACCTGCTGGAAACCACCGATGCCGCACCGGAAGCGATTGTCGGCTTCTCACTGTCGCAGTCTCCTGTGCTGGGCGACTTCCTCGATGATCTCGATCCGCAGCAGTCACTGGACTGGAACGGGCGGGACTTCCGGGGTCTGCCCGAACTGCGCGATCATGTTCTGGACCAGGCCGGGCTGGCGGGTATCTGCACAGCCGAAGATGTGCTGATCACGGCAGGCGCAGCAGAAGCCAACTACCTCGCAATCATGCAGTTACTGCGCCCCGGCGACGAGATTGTGACGGAAACCCCGGGCTGGCCACAGGCGGATGTTCTGGCGAAAGCCGCCGGTGCCCGGATCGTGCAAGTGCACCGGAAGGAGGCAGAAGGTTGGGCTTTGTCGCTTGACGATCTGGCAAAGGCCGTCACATCAAAAACCAGGCTGATCTTTCTCAGCAACCCGAATAATCCGACGGGCCGGATGCTGGACCGCGGCGAACTCAAGGACATCGTGCGCATTGCTGACAGGGTTGGGGCATGGCTGATTGTCGATGAAGTCTATGCGGGGCTCGAATGGAACGCGCCGCGTGCGCCGTCGGTTGCCGGTCTGTACGGCAGGGGGATTACCACTGGTTCCGTGTCCAAAGCGCTTGGCCTTCAGGGGTTGCGGACCGGGTGGCTCGTCTGTCCGGACAAAGATCTCGTTATGGATGCCGTGATCCGACGTGAAAATGCCTCTGAAATCATGAACATCATGGGCGAAGTTATTTCTGAGATCGCCCTGCGTCCGGCCCGTTATCAGACCTCCCTGGACGCCGCCCGACGGGCTGGCGCTGCAAATCTGGCGCATCTGAACGGCTGGATTTCGTCTCAGCCGGGACTAAGCTGGGTGCCCCCTCAGGCGGGACTGATCGGGCTTGGAAAACTGCCCGAAGGGATCGACAGCGACGCTTTCGCCCGTTTCCTGCTGGCAGATCCCTACCGGACGTTCCTGCTGCCGGGCAGTGCGTATGGACAAGCCGGACATATCAGGCTGGGGGTCGGCGGTGGCGCGGAAGTCAACCTTGACGAGGGGCTGAACCGTCTGGCGCAGGGCCTGGCCGACTGGCTGGCTTAGCGCAGACCGTCACGCGCCACAAAAGCCGCGAGATCAGCAATAATCTGACCTCTGGCTGCAGCGATAGCACCCGGGCCAGCTTCGGTATCAAACGGCGCGGTGAGGTCAAAGAAACCGGACCGCTCGCGCCTGCCGTCCGTCACGCCGACAAAGTACTGACCCGTTGTGCGGAACACACCGTCTGCCTGAGCAACAAGTCTTTCAAACCGCACATCCAGCATCGCATCGGCAAATGCTTCAAAAGGCCATGGGGCAGAGGCAACACGTGCGCCCGTAATCTGGGCCAGATAACGGCTCAGCTCCAGCGCCACCGCCCGACCGGGCGTGTCGGCCCAGAGAACACTGCCCGCGCTGACAAGTCTGCCATCCGCGTCCTGTGTTGTGATTTCATCCGACGCGGCATAAGCAGGCAGCGATACTTCGCGCACTTCAACCGAGCGGAAAGCGATACGCTGTTGCTGTGCGACCTCGACAGGCGGTACCGCATAGCGGTCCGCAGTGGTCGTACAGGCCGTGAGCCCAGCGAGGAGACCCCCGATCAACAGCAGATGGCTCCGTTTCATTCAGCGTCCTCTGATCAATGCACCAGGGTTTCGTTCCAGCAGCCGCGCCAGCGACGTAATCGCCTCGGCCGCCTGTGAAATATCCCGCAGCGCGGCCTGTGCGTCACGGCTCAGCGCTTCGCCACGGTCATACCCTGCAATAGTTGCGCTGGCCTGGTCAAACACCGCCGTGATGCGGTCCACCAGCGCCGGCAGGTCACGGCTCGAAAGCGCCACCGCATCTGCAGCTTCACGTGTGGACTGCAACGTCGCATTTACGTTCTCTACAGCACCCCCGCGACGCAGTTCAGCAAGTGTCGCGTTCAGCTCATCCAACGCTGCCCCAAGCGAGGCGGGCAGGTTCTGTGCTGCCGTGGTGCTCAGGATTTCATCAGCAGAGGCCAGCAGCTCTGTCAGCTGATCCGTCAGCGCCTCCAGCGGCAGTGCCTCTGCCCTGGCGGCCACGTCTGTCAGACCCTCTACGAGACCCGGCAGCCCGGCGACAGAGGCCGAAACAGACGTGGCCGCCACAGTTGCCGCATCAATGGCCCCGGTAATGCGGGCGACCGCCTGGTCCTCCTCCAGCTGCGCCAGCAAAGCCTCCAGCCGCACAAGTGCTGCGTTCAGTGCAACCGGTATTTCCTGAACAGATGGGGCCGTCACGATCCCGCGCACGTCGCCCAGCAGTGCCCTTACTTCCTCAGGTGCATCGCGCAGCGCGGGATCCGTCACAAGCGCACGCGCCCCATTGAGAAATTCAATAGCGCTGTTCAGCAGGTCCTCGATCGGCAAGCTGTTCAGGCGCGTAAAGACGCCTTCAACAGTTGCTGCGGCGTCGGACACTTCGCTGGCCGTCGTCGGCATCAGCGGCACGCCAGCCTCTGACACCACCAGTTCGGCTGCGGGCGCATCCGGTACCTCCACCAGCTCAACCTTGAGCCCACCGGTCAGCAGGCTGCCGGAGGCAAGGCGCGCGCGCAATCCATCCGCCACGCGGGCGGTCAGGAACTCCAGCGCTGCCTCGGCGCTCGCGTCACCCGGCAGCCCAAGGCGGGCAGGCTGGACCCCCAGCACCACGCTCAGCCGCACACGCGAGTCCCCGAAGGCCGCCTGATCCACCACGCCTGACAGGCTCTCGACAGTCCCGATCTTCAACCCGCTCAGCTCTACTGGCGCGCCCAGAGCCAGGCCCGAGATGTTTTCGTCAAAAATCACCCGCAGTTCCAGCACCTCGACCTCGGAGGCATTGAACACGCTGTTGCGTGCCGCCACAGAGTCGCCGAAAACCTCGAATACCGTCCCGTCGACAACCTGTTCTCCGCCGGAAACAAAGGTGTCGAAGGTAATGCCACCACCCACAAGCGACGCAATTGATGAGAAATCGATGCCTGCGCCCCCCGGGCCGATGCTGACGCTGAAGCCCGATGTGTCCCAGAACCGTGTGGCGCGCGTGATCAGGCGCCCGTGAGGGGCGTAAATAACGGCCTCGGCAATCGCAAAATTACCCTCAGGGGAGATGCGCGCGGGGCCAACCCGACCAACTTCGATACCACGGTACAGGATCGGCACATCGTCTGACATGGTCCCGCCGGGCACCGTGCGCAGCGCGATCTGCAGACCCTGGTCACCGGGCAGAAAGAGCGGGGCCGTTGTGCGGCCTTTGAACGTGCTGCGGGGCAGGCCAATTTCACCGTCCCATGATCCCTCGATGAAAACACCGCTGAGCACTGTATCAAGGCCTGTGACACCGCGCGCCGAGAACTCCGGCTGCACGACCCAGAAGTTTGCGCCTGCATCGACATAGGCTGCGACGTCCTTGTTCAGCCTGACCTCGGCCACGACGCCTTCAAGCCCTTCGGCAAACACGACCCGTTCGACGACGCCCACTTTGACATCCCGGAACCGCAGTTCAGTCTGGCGCGCTGTAATGCCTGCGCCGTTCTCAAACTGGATCGTGATCAGCGGACCGCGTGCATTAAATGACTGCCATGCAACGAACAAAGCAATGATCAGAGCCGCAAGCGGAATAAGCCAGACCATCGAGGCACGTCCGGATACTGGCGACCTGCCATGTTCAATGGCAACAGGGGAGGGTTTGTCATTCATCAGACTGTGCTCTTTCCCGCGTTACCCCGGCGTCCCAGATCAAACGGCTGTCAAAAGCCTGTGCCGCCAGCATGGTAAAAATGACCGACAATGCAAAGAAAAGACTGGCGATCCCCGGTTGTACCGCAACCAGTGTG
Source organism: Roseobacter sp. S87 (assembly GCF_055693285.1). The sequence goes on along the minus strand of NZ_JBVFTR010000005.1, from coordinate 28,994 downwards.
TTCAGTTGCACCAGCGAAGACATGATCGCAACAACAAAAATATCAATCATGGACCAGCGACCGATATACTCGACAACCTCGTACAGCAGCTGTCGCTGATGGGCAGATACCGAGGAAGGTCGCGTCACGGATATCGCGAGAAAGCCGATGGCCAGAAACTTGGCAAGCGGAATGACGACACTGGCAACAAGAATGACGGCCGCCACAAAATAACTGCCATATTCGATAAAACTGATTGCGCCCCCTATGATCGTGTCCTGCTGCACGGAAAACAGCGTACGCGTGCGCAGCATCGGGTAGAGATTTGCCGGGATGTAGCACATCAGGCCCACCAGCAGCAGCGCCCAGACCCGTTGCAGACTGTGCCAGTCCCGTACGACGAGCTTTTTCCCGCAACGCCCGCACCGCTGTGTTTCAGCGGGCCAGATCCCGGTGCAGCGCCTGCAGCACACAAGGCCCATGTCCCGGGCGCTTATGACTTTTCTGTCTTGCTCAGGGCGTTCCATACCGACCATCTGCACAAATAAGCTTCATTGACAACGACAAGCAGAACCAGAGCCGAAAACATCCAGAAAGCGGGCCCGAAGGAAACTTCCGCGAGGTCGCTGATCTTGATGAGTGCGACGGCACAGCCAATGACAAAAATCTCAGCCATCGACCAGGGCCGGAGTGCCTCTGAGAGGCGGAACGCCTTCGCAGCATGGCGGGCAGGCGGCCTGTCCCGGACGATGGGAATGAGAACATAAACCGACAGCAGAACCCGGGCCAGCGGGATGAATACGATCAGCGCTGCAGTCGCCAGAGACAGCAACACGAGCGGCCCATCGCTGAATGCCAGAGCCGCCTGCAGCACGGACACCGAATTTGTCGCCCCGGCAGCAGAAATCGTCAGAAACGGGAAGAGGGCCGCAGCAATAATCAGCACGGCGATTGCCAGTGACAGGGCGATGATCTGTTTGCCGGCCTTGCGCCGTGGTTCGATCAGCACTTCGCCACAGCGGCCACAGACAGCACGCTGACCGGCGTCGGGACGCTCAAGGCTCCAGACCGCATCACACTGCGGGCAGACGATCAGGTTGGTTATAAGGCTGCTTAAGTCGGGCCGTGTCACAAAACACACTGCCTGCAGAGGGCTTTCCCGACGTCCGTCATTCGTAATAATGCTGGTAAGCGCTTCAAATTAAAAGACAGTTGCATTCTGGTACACATAGCTCCTTAACCAAAAAAACGAACTGTGACTTTTGGGATAGCCTATGCGAATGGAACCGGATTGCGAAGGCACATGCGTAAAAACCCGCAAAAAGGATCAGAGAACCATGATACGGGGTACAGACCAAGGCTCACTGCTGTTTACACTTGTCCTGTTCGAAGGACACTCCGAAGCAGTCATATTTTCAACCTTTGGCTGAAAATATGTGGAGCCAAGTTACAGGTGATCAATGAACAAATACGAGTCTCTATTCCCCGCCGCATTTAAATAATTTAACATAAGATCGATTACAGACCACAAGTAGGAGTAGTGGCAAGCGCTCCCCCTGAAGTGTGATTACTATTAGAAAACAATGATTTATCTAATAGGAGAATACCGCATGGGCGCAGTTTGCACGCAACTATCACTGCAAGAACGCCGTAAGATCGAGAGCTGGTGGCATGCAAAGGTGCCCGTCAGAGAGATGGCACAAATCGACGACCTTTCGCGAGATCAAACGCAATTTCCGGGCCGATGATGCCTTCCCGAAGAAGTACGCGGGTTACTTCCGCACGAAACCTGTCATGAGCAAGATCATGAAAGCGGTGCGCGACCTGCCCCACCCGGCGCGTAAATCAATCACCCTTGATCGTGGGTCCGGGTTCGTCAGCTGGCCGTACCTGCAGGCCGGAATCGGAACGCAAACATGGTTCTGCGATCCGTCCTCACCCTGGCAGAAAGGCACGGTTGAGAACACCAGCCGGCGCGCCCGATCCCTCTCGGCAGATTGCTCTGCAATCGCCTGCCGGTCGATGGATGGCTGCCGGGGAAACGCGACATCATGGCAGTCACGGATCATGAATTGAAAATGATCTGCGACCGCCTCAACGCGACACACAGAAAATGTCCCGGATGGAAGACGCCCGCTGAAGTGTTCCGCGAAAAGATGATTACGGAGACAGGCCAACGCCCCCAACCGTCGAAGGCAAGAGGAGTCGCAGTTCAGGTATCGCTCACAGTCAAGACCTTCCAGCCCTAATTTTGATTTAAAACAACGTGTGATCTGACTACAGGAAACGACAGGCACGACGTTCAAAGCAGGTCGGGAAAATCCTCGAAAAACCAGTGCGCCGCATACGGGTAGATATGTTTTTCGTGCACCGAAGTTCTGTAGTCGAAATGCCCCTCATCTGAAAGAAAGGAACGCTTTGCAACGTTCATGGCGATGCCGCTTACATTATCAGTTCCAGTGACAATGAGAACGGACATGAGCACATGAGTTGTCTGGCTGCGTGCTTTGCCGTACACACAATGTCTAAGCGCCAATGCCCAGCATGGTTTCGAAGCCGAGCATTTAATGAATCGCAGACTGCCGGACTACGTCCTTACACTGCTGAAAGCTGCCTGCAAACAGCACTCAGTTCCGTCAAAAGTTCAGACGAGTTTCGAATGTCATTCACCTTACCATCCTTTACAGCCGACCTGATCCTCCTTACTTACGAGGCCTTAAACCAATGGGAAGAACACGATGTTTCTGGGAAACATAAATACTGGAATGCTTGGGCGGCTCCTCCAGGAAAACCTCAGAAACCAAGCATTTAATTACAGTGTGGCTGTTCTCGCAATGGTTATCATCGCGATTACCACGGCTTTGACCGCTTGGATCATGAAGGACATCATTGATTCAATGGTGGCTTCCGGAAACCGCGGCGCCGTTCTGGGTGTTGCAGCAAGCGTAGCGGCTATTTTTACTGTCAAAGGGGCTGCCACCTATACACAAGTGGTTTTTCTCAGTCGGGCGGGTAACCGAATAGTAGCGAACCAGCAACGTAACCTATATGACAGACTACTCCAACACGGAGTTTCCTTTTTCAGTTCCCTTGACTCCTCGAACATCCTGATGCGCGTGACAAGCTCTGCCCAAGCAGCGAGAACTGTTATTGATACGCTGATCATGGGGTTTGTTCGCGATCTCCTGACGCTGATCGGACTGATTTTTGTAATGGTCTATCAGCAACCTGCCCTTTCTTTGTTTTCTCTGGTTTTTGGCCCACTGGCCATTCTTGGCATACGCGTCATTCTCAAGAGAGTACGCGGCATTGTTGAAGCAAACATGATGTCTTCGGCAGAAATCATCAGGGTTATCCAGGAAACATCCACCGGCATCCGTGTTGTAAAGGCCTTCGCTCTTGAAGAATACATGGCAGAACGGATGAACGCGGCCATCACCGAGGTCGAAAAGCGGTCGAATGCCATGGCCAGACTTAACGGGGCCACCAGTCCACTGATGGAAACACTGTCCGGCTTCGCCATCGCAGGTGTTGTCGCTCTCAGTGCCGTCGGAATTCTCGGTAACAGCGCAACATCGGCCGGCGAACTGATGTCGTTTATCACCGCGCTGCTGATGGCATATGAACCCGCGAAACGTCTCGCCCGAATGCGCATCAGTATCGAAGCCGGTCTGGTTGGCGTAAGTTTCATGTATCAAATACTTGATACCCCGATTTCGGTCGAAGAAGCGCGCGATGCAGAGCCTTTGTCGGACGGACCGGGTCAAATAAAGTTCCGTTCGGTAAATTTTCACTACACAAACAAAGAACCTCTTCTGCGCAATCTGAACGTGACCTTCGAAGCTGGGAAAACAACTGCTCTTGTCGGTCCCTCAGGCGGCGGTAAATCCACCATTATCAACCTCATTCTGCGCCTTTACGATCCGAAAAGCGGGAGTATTGAGATTGATGGGCTTGATATCCGCCAGACCACCTTTGAGTCTCTGCGGGAAAAGATAGGTTTTGTTGGTCAGGAGACGTTTCTCTTTGACGGTACACTGCAACAGAATATCGCATTGGGTCGGGAGAACGCATCCGATGAAGAGATTATTGCAGCGGCAAAAACGGCCAATGCTCATGATTTCATTCAAAAGATGCCGGATCAGTACAATACTCATGTTGGAGAAAACGGCAACAATCTTTCCGGCGGCCAGCGTCAACGGATCGCGATTGCACGTGCTGTTCTTCGAAACAGCCCTGTACTGATAATGGATGAAGCAACGAGTGCCCTCGATTCCGAGTCAGAACACTTGGTCAGCGGCGCGCTGCAGACTCTGTCTAGAGGTCGCACAACAATAGTGATCGCACACAGGCTTTCTACTATTCTCAACGCCGACAAAATCGTGGTCATCAAGGACGGGGAAGCAATTGAGCAAGGCACACAGACTGAGTTACTTGCCCAAAACGGGGTTTTCCGGTCTCTGTACGACCGCCAGTTCCTTGCCTCAGAAACAGGCTGAAAGCGCTCAGAACTCTTCACTGTTTGACCTGATTAACTTTCGCTGTCCGGTCCCACTGCATCCTGTGTCCTAGCCGTCTCAGAATGCAAAGGTTCTGGCTTATTTCATGCGTATCACGACAGCGATCTTCATCTGTTGCAGTTTGCTGCCAATCCTTTGAAAGCTTTTTCCGCGTCAACGGCGACTAACCCCCCAGGACTGAAACGAATGAAGGGGTTCCGCAAAGGCGCGTTGCGCTTCGTACGGACCAGCGCATTCAGATGACTGATCATTTTGGCGTTGGCGTCGCGGTGCAGAACAGCGGATACAGAAACAAACGGCCAAACAAGCTACCCAGGTCGTTCAGGCAGTCACTTCATGAAGGACGGAAGATACCCAAAGATCTGAGCAACCCTGTACTTCCAATTTTTTTATACTGATCAAAATGCTCTTCGATCTGTGGATCTAGTGCAAGGGCCTCGCGCAGCGCCTTTGTATTGCCAGCCTTCGCGCTTGATCGGAAGAACCTTTCCATCCATCGAAAAGCTAATTCGGGCAAAGCCCGGTCAGGAAAGAACCGGTTTTTCCATTCCACGACAGTTCTGATCTGGCGCAAGCTGTTCCCATGCAGATTGTCGCCGTGTTTCCGATAACCGAATGAAGGTTGATCAATTAGATCAAAAGATCGGTTTGGATTTTCTATCAGGTACTGGACGATCTTTGTTCTCAATACGATATCGTCACCAATAAGGTCCTCGTCGTACTTTCCCACGCTGACGATGACATCCATACGAAAAACACCGGCCTGAAAATAAAACGATCCCAAAGATTCGTATTCGATCTCCAGAAGCACCTTCGGATCCGTAATCTGTTTCCCGTGGGTTGGAGTTAGGAGGCCTTCGTCTATTATTTCGCCACGCGGATCCACGATATAGTTACGCGAACTGGCAACAAAAACCAAAGCTGGATCCGCTCTCATCTGTTCAAGTTTTTTGCTCAGCGAGCCGGGCAACAGTATGTCATCACAGGATATAACAACTACGAACTCGCCACGCGCAGATTCCAGTGCCCGGTTGCAGTTCAAGCTGACGCGTCCGGTGTTTTGCTGCGCGATCACTTTGTGCTCAAAAGGGCATTCCTTGAGCACCCTGTTTATTATTTCAAGCGATCCATCATCCGAACCATCATCAAGCAGGACAATCTCGATATTTTCATCTTCCTGCTGAAAGACAGAGCGCAGGTGCGCTTCGACGAATGCACTGTGATTGTAACAGATGCATACAACAGAGCACAGATCCGCTTCCTTTGCACTCTGTGTCAACTCGCTTGCCTCCGTATTCCCAAGGGCCTCAACACGATCATGATAGTGTAGCGTTTTGCAAGCTTGTGGGCCAGTGTGTCATGAGATAGGCACGACGGGCGCAACCAGAGTTGTTTTAAATGCCACTTTCGAATTGCCGCAGGATCGACCTGCCAAAAATCTCTGACCAACGTGGAAACCTTACTTTTGTTGAGGGGGATGTCCACATTCCGTTCAGCGTCAAACGGGTTTACTATCTGTATGACGTGCCAGGGGGCTCTGATCGCGGGGCGCATGCGCATAAAAATTTGCACCAGTTCATGATCTGCATGTCCGGCAGCTTTGATCTGTTGCTGAACGATGGAACCAAAGAGCAGAGGTTCCATCTGAACCGTTCCTACTACGGCATCTATATCTGTCCGATGATGTGGCGCTATCTCGATAATTTCTCATCGGGCGCCGTCTGCATGGTGATGGCGTCGGAGCGCTATGATGAAGACGACTACATACGTGACTGGGGTGAATACTGCGCTGCCGTTGGTGCTGTCTGAATCCGACAGGACAAAGGCGACACCATAACCGACTGCATTCTGGAGGACTGATATGACCGACACTGGCGCCGCCACACCACTGGTCTTTATAGCAGGCCCGCCACGCTCTGGCACGACACTGATGCAGCGCATTATGGGTGCACATCCCGACGTATTTGCAGGCCCAGAATTTGATTTCATGCCTGCGCTTATGCAGATGATGCAGGGTTCCATGCGTGACAGCATCAGATCAGGTCGCATCGACCGCATTGTGGATGAACCAACATTGCAAAAAGCGATCACAGCATTCTTTGAAACGATTTTCAAAGAGCGCTTGGGTCGAAGCGACAAGACAGTTTTTTGCGAAAAGACTCCGGCAAACGCTCTGGAGCTTGACCATATCATTGAGACCTTTCCGAACGCGCGCTGCATCATGATGGTTCGCGATCCCCGGGATATTATTAATTCGATGAAAACTGTCGCAGGTAGGGTATCTTCCAAAGCAGAAAAGCACGGAGATTTGTCAAATGTCCGGCGGGCCGTCAGGAGCATGAACGCGTATTTCAAGGCGGGGCTGGACAGCGCGTCACGCTCTCATGCCGTGATGGTCGTTTATTACGAGGATCTTGTGAATGAACCCGAGAAAACGGTTTCAGGTGTTTGCGACCACCTCGGGCTCAGATATCTGCCGGAAATGCTGGATATTCAGAACGGCGGATTTGTTCATGTCGACTTGAAAGATGATGCATTCTACAGCGCAGAACAACTGGCCGCGCCTATCACTAAGGAGCGACTGGTAAGTAAGAAATTTGAACTGACGCCTGTTGAGGTCGCCGTTGTCGAGGAATTCACTCTGCAGCACAAGGCGCTGGACAGATACAGGCTCCGCGACAATCGCACCGCTCTGAGAAACCGGCTGGTTCGGTCATTCTCAAAGGTTCATCCCGGAGTGATCGACCCTGTGAGCTCTTGGGTCTGAACCATAAATTGGCACAAACGGGAACTTCCGCTCATTCAAACTACTTTGAGTTGAAGCGATGGCACCTTTGCGATAGCCAGAGAGACGACAATGTGAGGGCAACTGAAAAACCGATGGTCGACAACAGTCCACTTCCGCTTAAACGCCGGATACTCAGGAGCATTGTTAGGGCGGCCAATTCCGGGGGGCCGGGCTCAGCCATTGCACGCACATTACTTGCGCGGAGCAAGTTCAGTTCGGGCATTTTTGGCTCTTACGCGGATGGTGCAGCATTTGAACTGCCTCCTGTACATTCCGGAAGAACATCTCGAGTCGTCCCGCCGCGCGTTACCGGGATGCCAAAGCGAGTGGTCACATCAGAGATGGCACCGACCGTACCGTTCGTTTTTCAGAACGCCCGGGTGTCCGGAAACTCCTCTGTCATCGCTACGCCAGAGGGCGCATTTACTCCACAGGTCTATTTCGATCAGAGACACCGGCTGTTTGCGACGCCTGAAGAAGTATATCAGGTAATGACCGTAGATCGCCGTATCGTCACACGGCAAAAGTACCACCAGACAGTTGACAAAGGCATATGCGTCTTCGGCAGTGGTGCGACCAACTGGTATCACTGGACGATGGAAACAGTACCCCGGGCCGAACTGGCGCAGCAACTGCCTTCAGAATACGACGACTACCCTTTGCTTGTTCCGGAAAGCTGTGTTGCGGGATCAACCTTCGAAGAACTTCTTGAACCGTTCATTGCCGGCAGGAAGATCGTCAGAATTCCTGACCACAAAACAACGCTGGTAAACCAACTCGTAGTAATTGAACCGCCTTCATTTGTGCCCTGTCATGTGCGCAACACCGACTGGCCAACGCCCGATGATCACTATCAGGACGCGCAGTTTTTCAGAGACTTCAGACGAAAAATTCTGAATCACTTTGACGTCGGGCCGAAGGATACACCCAAGCGGCTTTTTCTGGCCCGCCCGGCACCGAAGACCAACACCAATAGGAGTTATAATCAGGAAGAACTGATCAGCATTGCGAGGAAATACGGGTTCCACATTCTGTATCCCGAAACACGGTCTCTGAAGGAACAGCTGGAATTTTTTCAGGGCGCAGAAATTGTGGTGGGCGCATCAGGTGCCGCGTGGACCAACATGCTTTTTGGAAATCCGGGTACAAAGGGCCTGATCTGGTGTCTCAACGTATATGATCAGGTATGTGTGTTCTCAAATCTTTCCGAAGTCTCAGATGTGAGCATCTACCATTTATTTATTGAACCGGACCAGCACCTCCTGAATTCAGACGAAGCCTTCAGAGCGACTTACAAAGTGTCTCCGGAAGTTTTCGAAGAGCACCTCAAACAGTTGGTTACCCCCTCATTCTGCCCTCCTGCGACAGGCCTCTCTGTTCCCACTGCGAGACATGAGACTGTTCAGTAAAAAAGGCTTTTTCGCCTTCAATTCCAGATGTACTGCAGGTCACAGCACGGCATATAGCATCCGGCGGAAAGTTGAATTCAGATATCCGAGTGATACTGTACCGTCGAGCAAACTGATCCAGAGAGCATACGGAAAAATCTATGTATAAGGTACCGTTTCTCGACATTCGCTCCAGTTACCTAGAACTCAAATCTGACATAGACGAAGCGATCTGTCGGGTTATGGACAGCGGTTGGTATATACTGGGTCCGGAGGTTGAAACTTTTGAACGCTCCTTTGCTGAATACTGCGATGCTGAATACTGCGTCGGTGTGGCGAATGGTCTGGATGCATTGGTTCTGGCGCTGCGCGCATTGAATGTCCGCCAAGGTGACGAAGTAATCGTTCCATCCAATACTTTTATAGCGACTTGGCTGGCAGTATCTGCTGTCGGCGCCATCCCGGTTCCGGTCGAGCCCGACCCCAGAACCTATAATATTGATCCGGAATTGATTGACGATGCGATCTCACCAAGAACCCGTGCGATAATTGCTGTTCATCTTTATGGACAACCCGCGGACCTCGACCCGCTCAGAGAGGCTGCCGGGAAACATGGGATAGCGCTGATCGAAGATGCTGCGCAAGCACACGGCGCGCGATACAGGGGAGCTCGAATTGGCAGCGCGGGTGACATCGTCTGCTGGAGTTTCTATCCCGGAAAGAACCTCGGCGCATTTGGAGACGGTGGCGCTGTAACAACAAACAGGTCGGACATTGCAGAGCGCGTTGCATTGCTGCGGAACTATGGCTCATCTGAGAAATACGTGAACGATGAACTGGGCGCCAACAGCCGGCTCGATCCGATACAGGCTGCCGTCCTCAGCGTAAAACTGCAGCATCTTGATCGCTGGTCGGACGCTCGCAAAAGCAATGCTCAGCGTTATCTGGACCAACTTTCAGATGTGGTTTTACCGCATGTTCCGCAGTGGGCAGATCCCGTTTGGCACCTTTTCGTGATCCGGCACCCGAAACGCGATATATTGAAAGAGCAGCTGGCAAATGAGGGTATCGAAACGATGATACATTATCCCATTCCACCCCACCTGCAAAAAGCCTACCAAGATTTAGAATATGGTAACGGCAGTTTCCCACTTGCCGAACAATTTGCCGGCGACATGTTAACACTGCCCTTTGGCCCGCATATGCTGCCCGACCATCAGGATCGGGTTATCCATGCAGTCAACAGAATTGTGGCACAGCTTCCGAGCCCAGCCGGTTAGTCTTTTCTGGACGCAACAATAAAGTGTTCAGCAGCTATGTCCGGGTAACGTTCACCCAGTTTCATGAAAGCGTTGAGCATCTCTGAAGTCCAGGACTGTTCGATCTGACTGTTGGAAACAGGTTTCATCCAGTACCCACCAAAGAAGTCGACTTCGAGATCAGCCTGCATGAAATCATGACGGAGCGCTTCGGCTGTATAAATCCGACGATGTCCATGATGAAGGTCCGCCTCATTCATCTGCTGCTCATGCGTAAGAAGCCCCATCAAGACAGCAGCCTGCCGATGAAGAGAATGAGCGTTGGGAACTGCGGCCAGCACAACGCCATCATCGGAAAGCCAACCGCGAACACGCGACAAAACGCCAACCGGGTCTGCAACATGTTCAAGCACATGCCCAAGGACAATGTTGTCGAACTTTTTCGAGGGTACGTAGTCTTCAAACAAACTCTGTGTAACTTCGATTGACGGGTATCTTTGCTTTAAATCCCTGCAAAAGGACTCTGCACCTTCGACCACAGACACTTCGTAATCTGTTTCGGCCAACAGCTGCGTCATCACTCCTTCCGCGGGGCCCATTTCCAGAATTGTTGTCCCACGAAAATAACGGCGGAACACTTCGAAACTGTACTGAACCATGTCGGTATTCACGCCAAAGGCGTATAGTGAGTTCTGAGCAATCCCCTCAAGCGCGCTTGTTTCGTCCACTCTGTGTCTCCATTTTCAGTCCCTGCTCAACAGACAAGCAAGGCGTCTACAATTCTATGAGTTCGGTAATCATCCGGTTGGGCAAAATCATGAATACCACGCGGCGGCCGCCAAATGCGACTGCCGGCTTGGGCGGGGAGATTACTTTTCCACGGTATTGCCGGAGTATTTCTTCGGCCAGTTCTAGCTTTGGAACCTCATACGCGTGGTGGTACATTTTTGTGCCCGCGTCCAGAAATGGCGTAAGAGTGTCGGAACCGGGAAGTTCTTCTAGCAGTTCCATACGCGGTCCGGGACCAACAATGAAAACTCCTGCAATACCTTGCTGCGGATCTTCAAACCTGTCACCCTCGCGCGCATACCCGAGGGCAATCCACCCACGCTCTTCAGTTTCAATTCGCCGGCAGGCAACCCCAATATGATGGAACCGGAATATATCGGGATCAAAGTCCATGTTTCTGCTTTTCTGTGGGTGCGTTGCGCATGATCAGGCGCGAGATCCGATTTGCCTGGATACTGAGGTTATCACGAACCTCGGGCCACTGTGCTCTCTCAAGAAAATGCTCAACAGCATCTACAGGTTCTGTTCCCAGCGTAAAAGCGTTCGAAATCACACCAGAACGCTTCAAACCACAACTGTCATGGAAAGAAACCACCGCTTTGTTGTCAGCAACAGTCCGGCAATACAGCTTTTGCAGTCCAAGCTCTTCAAAAGCAGCCCGGTAAGTCAGGAACACCGAGGCGGGAGCGGCCAGCGATCCAGGCAACAGAAACCACCGTCCCCACTCCGCATGACCTTTTTCGATGTCATAGATACCGACCGTGCCTTCAAACCTTTGATCATGGCTGCGTTCAACTGCAAAATAACAGTCGCCCGGCCTTTCAAAATAGCGTGCCAGCCATTTCTCCTGTTCAGCAACGTCTGACGAAATTGCGTGCACAAACCGCGATTTTTCCGGATCACTACGCAAAGCAACAATGGCTGCAGCATCATCCATTGTGACCGGTCTAAGCGTATAGCCTGCACCGGTGAGCCTAACACTATGTCGCAAGCTTTGACTCCACCAGCGCCACAATTTCGGCAACACTAGTCAGCCTGGCAAAGTCGCTTTCCGCAAACTGAACCTGAAACTCATCTTCGAGCATGAAAATCATTTCCACATGCTTCAGAGAATCCCACTTAGGCTCATCCTCACGGGAAAAACTGCCTTCTGACGGCACCTCGGTTTTAAATGAAAGCCTGAGAACGTCACGCACGCGCGCGTCAATTTCTTCAGTCCGCATCTTGCTCACCTATTTCTATGCTGATGGGGAGGGATCGCGCCTCAGCCAGTCCAGGCAGACTGTCCCACTGCACCGCGATACTGTTCTGACCATCAAGGGTCTGATTGCTGAATCGTTCAAGCCATTCGCGGGCCGGCGCATTTCGCGGGCCCGTCTTGAACACAAACCGAACTGTAGCAACAGGCTGGTTTCCTGCAGCGACAAGCCGTGCATTTACTGCATCAATAGCCGCTGTCACCATAGCGTCTTCAACCCCCGTCCCAGCGCCCGGCAACTGACGCAGATCTCATCAACAGATATCGCACCAGAGCCTTCATATGAAAAAAACAGTGCAGCAATCAGCCCAGAATCCGAAAACCGGTCCGTCAGCCAAAGACCTGCGACGTGTGAGCGCGCGTCCTCCAGATAATCTGAAACCATCGTCGGAGACAGTCTCTGCAAAGCAGTATTGAACTGGTTGGTTTTCTGACTGAGTGCATGCAAGCGCTCGCTGTGTCCTTTAGGATCAACAGCAATACGAAGCTTCAGTTGCAACGAACTCAAATAATCAGCTTTGCTCATCGCCTGCTGACGCAGCTCCAGACGCGCGTTATTTGTAGCAAGATCGTCAGACCTGAGCAGATCAGCTTCGTCAACGCCCCACGTAAACAGCCCCGGAAAATACTTCAGCGCCCTACTGGTTTCGACCGGATCTTCTGTTGCGTGCAAAAGCTTAACACCCGGGCAGGCAGAGGCTACGGCAGCAAGCTCGCCGGGATTATCATCCACGAAAAGAATAGAATCGAATCCGATACGCAGTTCAGTTGCGATTTCCGTCAGCCCGTCAGCCTTGGAGCCCCAACTGATCGACTGCGCAGACAGCTTCTCGGATGGGAGACACATTCTGCCCGAAGCAAAAATCGTCTGGACGTCGGCAATTTCATTTCGCGACAAAACGCCCAGAAAGAGACCCGTTTCCCCCAGAGCCACTGCCTGTTTCTGCAGCGTATCATATCCCTGATCCACAATAACACCGGACGGACCGTCCTCACCGAGGACCCCGCCCCACAACGTGTTATCAAGATCAAAAACGACCGCCTTGAGACGTGGTTCCAGCACTGATGGCAACCAGCAAAGGCCAAGCTGCCTTGCCACGGTCACGTTGGCGCGCTCGGAAAGCCTTGTAGCCCCGACACCAGACATACGCTGATCGAAATAGGATTCGCCCAAATCAGCAGCTATTTCATGCAAAGGCAGCACACGAAACCCGGGAACATCTCTTTCCCAGGTCTGGATGCCCTCATTGAAAGTTACCGCTTGTTTAGAACCGCCAGCCCATGACGCCAAAAGGATGGGGGCATCACTCATAGACCGAAGAGCTACCACACGGGATTTGAGCCAATCGGACAGTTCACCGGGCGAAAGCTTGTAGCGTTCATAGTCAAGCCAGATCAGCTCGACATCGGCTGTTCCCGAGATCGCAAAACTGAGTGAGTCATCGTAGTCTCCGATGTCCGATTCTAGCTTCCGGCCAGAAAATCCAGAGAATGCCGGCAACAGAGAAGCAACAAATTCGAAAGACTGGTTTCGGTGCACGCGTAGTTTGCTTGCACTTCCAGAAAGTTCTACGACACCGGCCGCACGCATAAGCTCGGCTCTGCGTGGTTCACGGCCGAACACAACTTTCTGAAGTTCCGCACGCTTGAGTGCCGCCTCTACGTTCGCATCTGGAACGGCGCTCTTCTCGGCCTGATCGTTCTCGGTATCAGCTGTCACTGAGTACGGTTCCAATCTGGTCCGCACCGGAATGTGCGGCTCTCTTGTTACGCTGTCAGGCAGCCTTGTATAACCTGGAAACGGGTTTCGCAATCAGATGTCAGGCCAAAACCGATGGCGGATCATACGTGCTTCGGCCGCTGCGGATTCAGAAGCAGGTGAGCCGATTCTTTCGAGGATTGCCAACGTCTTATCGGACGTATCCTTTTCCAGCCAGGTGGGCGATTTTTTGAGAAACTGGAAACCATTGTCGAAAATGTTGAACTCGGCTGACGCGTAACTTGCGCCCTTACGCGCAACAGTGGTCAGAATGTACTTGATCAGCTCATCTTTTGACAGACTGGCGGGCGCTGTGGCGGCTTGAACTTTACGCATCTGAGCATCGTTCATCACAATCAACCGGTCGGCAATTTCGCGCAGTCGGTGCTGGGTCATCAGTTGCAAAGCATCGCTCATACCTCCGATATCGAGCGTCGATCCATGCGTCACACCATTGCGCAAAGCCCATCTGGTCAGGCCAATCTCTCCTCGTCGAACGGTACGCTTCTTACTGTTAGACAACGGAAATTTCTTCCAGAAACGCGGAAAGTCCGGATGCCGGAGCACCCCGGGTCCGAAAGAGAGAGCGTAAGAGCAGTAATGAAAGTTGGGATGGTTGGTTCGATACCTGAAATCCATTTCACGGAAGTTGACAGGATTCGGGCGCGGCAACCCATAGTTTGATGCGGCCGCCGCAAAGTCGACATCAAGGCTTTCAACATCATCCAGCCAATCCGAGTCTCTGCTCAACGGAAACCAGCAGGAATCGTTCAGCAGGATAAGCTGCTGAATATCGTGGAAACGCTCTTCAATAGACAATACCCCATCGCGGTACCCTCCAAAATCATATCCGAAATTAGGGCGCTCAATATAAGAATAACACAGATACTCGACGCGCTTCCTGTCGTTTGCCGACAGGCAAACATTAGAAACAACGGTTACGCAGATCCCCTTTTCATTGAGATATTTCAAGCAGTTTTCGTGAGACTGCTGAAGCCCATCTTTTGGGTAAATCAAATATACCGCATGTCGACTGGTGTACGTTTGCCTGCCCCGAACTTGCGAGACCTTGTGAGACAGGAAAAAATCGTAATATCTCGCACCGCACAAACGAGTAAACACGTCTGCCGGAGCGTTTTTCCAGCCTTTGTAGGGGCGTTTTATTTCTCGCCACACCTTCCAAAGCGGTATCATCCAGTTGTCCTAACCCGCCGGTCAACCGCTGACCGCGTCCATTTTCGGGAGGGTTCTAAAGACACTATGCGATTTAGCAAGCGGTCAACGTGCATTTGCGGCTTACGGTCGTAAAATATGACCGTTCCCGACTAACAAAACCCATATCTGAACGGGGCGCTTACCCTTCAGCGCGCTCAGCGACGACACCGAAAATGGTACTTGCATAGTCCCTCAGATAAATCCGCAACCACGGCGTATAACGCTCTGGGCGGCGTTCTGCATCGCGGACAAGGTCTCCGAATGACACCCACTCCACAGCCATCACCTCCTCGGGGTTTGGCTTTGTCACCAGATCATCCCCTGCCTCGGCAACGTAGACATCCACGACTTCATGCTCGATCAGCCCGCCACCGACGTCGGCACGGTATTCCAGGTGATGCCGGTGTTCCGGTGCCAGACCGGTGATCCCCAGTTCGTCGTCGAGGCGGCGGTTAGCGCAATCCAGCGGTGCTTCGTCCCATTGCGGGTGCGTACAGCAGGTGTTCGTCCATAGTCCCGGCGTATGGTATTTGCACATCGCGCGCTGCTGCATCAGCACCGCATCGCCCTTCAGCACGAACACCGAAACGGCCTTGTGGCGCAGGCCTTTGACATGGGCCTCCAGCTTTTCGACGGGCGTCAGTGTGCCGTTTACCCAGGCCGGGATCATGATCGTCATACGCGTGTCGTTGCCACAAGCCCGGTCAGATGCGCAAGGTTCTTGAGTCCGATTTTCAGGTGCGCCATCGGGCGCGCGCGCACCAGTTTCTTGTTCATATAGGCCTCAAAGGTCAGCCGCTGAACATCAACATCGTGGCACAGCGACACGAACCGCTCGCGGCGTTCGTCACTGCGGTAATAGGCGTTCTGCATGGATCCCAGCACGCGGAACACCATCTTGTGCTCACGCATGAAAAGCTGTCGCGCCAGACGCAAATCCTTAACACGACCCGAGGCCAGCGTCGCCGCACAGGCCGCGGCCGCCACCCGTCCGCCAACCATCGCGTAATAGATCCCCTCGCCCGAAGATGGCGCCACAACTCCGGCAGCATCACCTGCCAGCAGGACATCGCTGCCATTGTCCCAGCGATCGAGGGGCCGCAGCGGGATCGGCGCGCCCTCTTTCCGAATGGTCTCACAGTCGGTCAGACCCGATGCATCCCGCAGCGCAGCAGTCGCCTCCTTGAGGTTTACCGAGCTCAGCTCACTGCCCATTCCCACACTGGCACTGTCACCATGCGGGAACACCCATCCGTAAAAGTCAGGCGAAATGGATCCGTCATAGATCACGTCACAGCGTTTCGGGTCATAGATGTCCGACTTTGGCGGCGCCTTGATGATCTCATGATAGGCAAAGACCAGCGGTACCTTGTCCGCGTCTTTGACCTCCGCAAGACCCACCCGGGACTTCGCACCGTCCGCACCGATTACGAGGCGGCAGGGCAGTTCGCGTTCTTCCTGGGTCGCCTTGTCGCGATAAATCACCACCGGGCTGCCCTCTGGCCGTTCGATCCGGACAAAAGTACCGGTGAAGCAATCCGCTCCGGCTTCACCCGCGCGCCGGCGCAGGAAGGGATCGAAATCTTTGCGGTCCACCATACCCACAAAACCGTTCTCAATCGGGATATCCACCATGCGTCCGGTGGGTGAAATCATGCGTGCAGTTTTCACCTTGGCCAGCAGCTGTTCATCACGGATATCGAAATCCTGCATCAGACGGGGCGGGATGGCGCCGCCGCAGGGCTTGATTCGCCCTTCGCGGTCCAGCAGGGCCACACGATGGCCCGAGTTAACAAGATCGAGTGCTGCGGTGGCGCCTGACGGCCCGCCGCCTACGACGACGACATCATATTGCATATCATTCTCCCGGCATCATTGCGGTGCGCCCATCTGTTGAGGCGCCTGGTGTGGTCAGCCGCAGCGCAAGCACTGCGGCAATCAGAAAGACGAGACCTTCGAAAGTAAAAACAATCCCGTAGGCTGTGGCATCATCGCTGGTGAGGTGCCGCATGGTGTCAACCATGGCCGTGCCGATAAACGACCCTGCCCCGAAGGCGATTGCCTGCGCCGCGCCAAAGAGGCCCATTCGCAACCCTTCGCGCCCGTCATTGCCCTCGCGCGACAGACGCATCATTGCGCCGATGGCTGCCACGGCGAAGGCACCGTTGGCGAGGCCCAGCAGGAAGATGTTCGGCCCCAGTGGCCAGGAAGCCGCTCTGCCGCCGCCCCAGGCCAGCCCGGTCAGCGCTGCACCGGACAGCACGCAGCCGCCTACGACCCAGACGCGGATCGGTACATGCACCCAGCGGCTCAACAGCGTGCCCGACATCAGCACCAGTAGCATGCCCATCAGAGCACCGGCGTGGTGCATCCCGCCCAGCTGCGTGCTCTGCCCGACCGTCAGGCCAAAGACATGTCCGGCAAACGGCTCAAGGATCAGGTCCTGCAGGTTATAGGCCAGCATCGATGCAAAAACGAAAAGGGTAAAATTGCGCATCCGTGACGTTGCCCAGAATTCGCGGGCCACATCGGCAAAGGACGCTTTCGCCCTTGCAGGAACAGCTGCCCCCTGCCCTTCCTGACCCCAGACGCCCAAACAGGTCAGCGTCAGTGCAACCGCCGAGACGCCCAGCGTCACAACGACCAGACGACTGTGACTGTAGGGATCCAGCAGGATACCAGCCGTTATACCGGTGGCCGCCAGGCCAAAAATCATCATGATCCACACCAGGCTGCCCGCCGGTGCCTGACGTTTTTCATCGACCCGTGCGGCCAGAAGCGCCAGCAGATTGGTCCCCGCCGCTCCGATCCCCAGACCGATCAGCAGAAACGACGGGATCGCGGCAGCAATGCCTGCCCATACCACCCGTTCCATCAGCCCGACGGACAGTGCGGCGCACACAGCACCGAGCGCCAGCAGCGCGACGCCACAGAGGATCCAGGGGGTCCTGCGCCCTCCCTGATCCGCACCATGGCCGAACCGTGGACGCAGAAACTGCGTGCCGTAATAAAGAGAGACCAGCAGCCCGGGCAGGATTGCAGGAAGCGCAAGTTCAACGACCATCACACGGTTCATGGTTGCCGTTGTCAGCACGACGACAGATCCCAGCGCCATCTGCACCAGACCGAGACGGGCGATCCCTGTCCAGCTCAGCGGTTTCATGTCAGCCCCCGCACCGCGACCGCGGTGATCATCATACCGGTTATATAGAGAAGGACGCCGGTGCCATTGTACCAGGGCGCTTTGGCTTCGGGGTCGCGGAACATAACCGTCATGGCCCAGAACTGCGCAAGAAGAACCGCAGCCACCCCAAGCGCATGCAGCGGGCGGTCACATGCGAAAAGCAATGCGATCACGACAAGTTGCGGTGCTGCCATTACGGCACAGGCAACGCGCGCAGCCCTGACAGGGCCCAGAGCAACGGGCAGAGAATTGACGCCCGTCTGACGATCCCCTTCCAGCGCTTTGAAATCGTTGAGCGTCATGATCCCATGCGCACCGATGCCATAGAGAAACGCCACGATCACCACCGGTAATGCCGGCGCACCCGCGCTCAGGACTGCTGCACCGGTGAACCAGGGCAGCGTCTCATAGCTGAGGCCAACAAGACCGGGACCCCACCAGCCGGATCGTTTGAGGCGGACAGGTTCCGCTGAATAGGCCCATGCCGCCAGCACGCCAACCACAGTCGCACCAAACCCCCAGGGACCCAGCTGCCAGCCGACAAACAGCGACAGAACCGACATGGCGAGTGCAATCCACAGCCCCCAGCGTCCGGGAATACGCCCCGACGGGATCGGGCGGTCAGGCTCGTTGATCGCGTCCACATGCCTGTCGCACCAGTCATTCGCCGCCTGGCTCATCCCGCAGACAATCGGCCCCGCAAGAATAACGCCGAGCACAACAAGGCCCCATTGCCCTGACGGAGATGCACCCGAGGAAACAACACCGCAAAGATACGCCCACATCGGGGGAAACCACGTGATCGGTTTGATCAGACGCAGGGCTGCGGCGGGTTCAGGAAAACGGCGCGACTGTATGACCTGACTGACAGACATGTGTCAACTATGACTGACACATTGAGTCGGTGCAAGAGCAGTAAGGCGGCGGTATCAGCCGTTTTTGGCGAGCAGACCGTACTTGCGCAGTTTCACATAGAGGCTCTGGCGCGACAGGCCCAGCATTTCGGCCGCGGCCACCCGGTTGTTGTTCGTCAGCTCAACGGCGGTCTCAATACACATCTTCTCAACAACGTCGGTGGTTTCCGCAACGATATCTTTGAGCGAAGCAGATCCGACCAGATCCATCACATTGCGCGCCGGTTCCGCGGGCATCTGGCCCGGAGAAGTAGCGTTCCCGGCACCACGCGAGGCCTCTGTCCGGCTGACGTCGCGGATAATACAGCCGATGACCGGGTTATCCGGGTCTTCAAGATGCGTCGCCGAAATCTCGACCGCGACGCGGACGCCGAGGTCGTTCACAAGGCGGGTCGCATAGAACCGCATCTGTCCGGACCGCTGAGGCTGGTCTGTCATGACACCGAGATCAATCTGCCCCCGACCGAGAAAGTCAGCAAAACTGCGTCCGACCACATCTGACAGATGCGGCGCGCCCACCAGATCCAGAAAGCTCTCGTTCACGGACAAGAGCACGCCCTTGGGCGACATGAACAGCATTGCATCCACGCCCGCGCGGAAAAGCGCCATCATCTGGCCCGCACCAGCCTCTTCGGTCTTTACCGCATCGGCATCGGTCCCAAGGCGACACATCAGAATACGCTGGCCGGCGGCCCGGAAAACGACCGGATGCAGCACCACCTGCTGACCGGTCCGTGTCGCCTTGAGCGTGACCTGCCCGCCTTCTTCGGAGAGGGTCGCGTTCATCAGCGCTTCGGTCAGCTCAACACTGGAGCGATCCGCAAAATGCTGCGCAAAAGCACTGCCGCGCAGGGCATCGGTGCTCAGCCCCAGCAAACCGGCCGCGGCCTCGTTTACATCTTCAATGCGTCCGGTCAGGACGGAAACAAACGCGACCGCCTGCGACGTGTGAGACATGAGCACACGGTACCGCGCGTCGAACTCGCGGCGGGCTTCATACCCCTGTTCCAGGGCGATCTGTGCCTGCACCAGCTGTTGCTGTGTTTCTGCGATCGGGCGCAGGTCACGACCCAGCAGCAGAACGGCATTCTCATGCCCGAAGCGGTGGAATGTATAGCGGACCGGATACTGCCAGACGGCGTTGTCACTGTGGTTCAGCTCCAGCGGCCGTGCCGGAACTTCTCCGCCAAGGTAAGCACTGTGTGCCTGCTCAAACTTCGGAACCGATTCCCGTGTCAGGAACTTGGCGATCGGGCGGCCTTCCCAGTGTTTGAGATTGCCAAAAGATTCGCTGTGAGAATTCAGAACAACCGACAGGATCATGCCCTCGGCCGAAATGACGAGCGCAATATCTGACGCCGCACCGATAATGCTGCTGAGGAATTCCGGTTCTATGAGAGGGACTGAGCCGCTGCTCCAGAAATTTTCGCCACCTGAAGTCATAGGCGCAGAGAGGCAGCCGGTTTTGCTGTGCAATACGAGACAGCCTCCGCTACGCGCCTTGTCACAATGTCCACGCCAGTCAGTTCTTTCAGTTCTCTGTTGTCGCCGTCTATCGCGCCACCCATGGCAATAACAACATCGCTGCCAACGGCGCTCCGGATGGTCTGCACCGTCCGGCAGACACTTTCAAGTGTTTCAGCCCTCGCGCAGGTAATCAAAATAAGATCGGGTGTATCCTGCATCAGTCGGAACGTCAGCGATCCTGCGTCTTCGTCATAGGAGCTGCTGACCTCGCAACCCATGCGGCGCAGTTGTGCGTCCAGCACACTGGCCCCCAGAAAATGCTGTTCATCCGGCGGCACAACCACCAGCACATGCAACCTGCCCTGATCGGTCTTGTGATCAAACCGCATGGTGCTCGAAGCTTCGCTCACAAGAGACTGCAGCCGCAGCGTTCCGACCGTGACCTGCGCGAAAGAGATACGGTCTTCTGCCCAGGCCACGCCCATTTCGCGCGCAACGCAAGGCACGTAATTATCAATGATGTCATCGGTGGTTATGCGGTGTCCGCGCAGTTCTTCAAGCAGATCATCCGGGCGACAGACACCCGGACAAAGCACCGCGCGGGTCAGGTGATCAAGCACAAAGCGGCGCAGGCCGTCCACGGACACAGCCTGTCTGTCACTCAGCACCGAGATAACCCGCGTTGCGAGCGCATCGACATGAACCGGCCGATTGCGCCGGGCGCCACGCGGGTCAGTATGATCTTCCGTCGACATGGCCTATCCCAGTGTATTCCGGGCTCCTCAGCCCCGGACTCGCATTGCACCCCAAAAGTCTGCCCTTCACCCCAAAATGTCAAATCAAATTGACATATTTCCGAGGAAAGCCACAGATTCAGGGACCAGGCATCATCAGTTTCTTCATATTTCCCAAGATTTCGCCCTCAGGTCCCGCAAAAACTGTCATGGCGGCCTGTCATAAGCGAATCCAGCGTGTGTAAGTTATAGTTGACACTTTTCTTCAAAAGTCGCACCTTTCGGGGCAACTGCCGGCAGAAAAGGTCACCATCAGGATGCACAGCAATATGCCACGACAAAGCGTCCCGACGGGCCTCTATACGCCCGAGGAGCGCGCGCGGCGTGATGCCACGGCATGGACGACGGTTCAGGGCATACTGGCCCCTCTGCAGTTCGTGATTTTTCTCGTCTCTCTGGTGCTGGTGATCCGGTATCTCGCGACGGGTGACGGATATGGCGCTGCGACGGCCTCCATCCTGCTCAAAACCCTCGCTCTTTACGTGATCATGGTCACCGGTGCGATATGGGAAAAAATCGTTTTCGGTCAGTACCTTTTCGCCCCTGCGTTTTTCTGGGAGGACGTCTTTTCCTTTGCCGTAATCGCGCTTCATACCCTCTATCTCTGGGGGCTGTTTTCAGGTGCGATGGACCCAAAGATGCAGATGATCGTCGCCCTGGCTGCATATGCCGCTTACGTGATCAACGCGGCCCAGTTTCTGCTCAAGCTGCGGGCCGCCCGACTTCAGGCATCTGCCTCCTCTGAAAGCCGGCAGGAGGTCACCGCATGAACGACCTTCCCCGCATCAGCGCAACCGGTGGATGCCGTGATGAACCGATTCTGAAGCAACGCGGGCAGCGCGAGGTATTCTGCGGGCTGACGGGAATCATCTGGCTCCACCGCAAGATGCAGGACGCCTTCTTCCTCGTGATCGGCAGCAGAACCTGCGCGCATCTGCTGCAATCCGCCGCCGGCGTGATGATCTTCGCCGAACCGCGTTTTGGCACCGCCATTCTCGAAGAAACCGATCTGGCGGGTCTTGCCGACGCACAGACCGAGCTCGACAAAGTCGTTGATCAGCTTCTGGCCCGCCGGACCGACATCCGGCAGCTTTTCCTTGTCGGTTCCTGCCCCTCGGAGGTCATCAAACTTGATCTCAACAGGGCGGCGGAACGGATGAGCGAAAAATACGCGCCCTCCGTCCGGGTGCTGAACTTCTCCGGCTCCGGGATCGAAACCACCTTTACTCAGGGCGAAGACGCCTGCCTTGCCTCGATGGTGCCGGTGCTGCCGGAAACGGACGAACGGCAGCTCCTGCTCGTGGGCGCCCTGCCGGATGTGGTTGAGGAGCAGGCTGTCTCTCTTCTGAACGACATGGGCATCGGGCCGATCCGCGTCCTGCCAGCACCACGCGCAGATACGGATCTGGGCATCGGCGAAAATACCGTCTTTGCGCTGACCCAACCGTTTCTTGGGGACACGCACGCAGCACTGGAGCGCCGCGGTGCAATCCACCTGCCAGCACCTTTCCCCTTTGGCGAGGAAGGCACCACCGCCTGGCTGCGCGTCATCGCCACTGAATTCGGTGTGGACGAAGAGACCTTTGAACGGGTCACCGCAGCACCCCGCGCCCGCGCCCGTAAAGCCATTGCTCAGGCCTCTGAAAGCCTGCGTGAAAAATCCATCTTCTTCTTCCCCGACAGCCAGCTCGAAATCCCGCTGGCCCGTTTTCTGACCCGTGAATGCGGCATGCAGGCCATCGAGGTTGGCGCACCTTTCATTCACAAGGGGATCGTCGGGCCCGATCTCGATATGCTCGCTCAGGGGCCCACACTGTCCGAAGGCCAGGACGTGGACCTGCAGCTGGACCGCTGCCGTGCTGCCCGCCCTGACCTGACCGTCTGCGGCCTGGGCCTCGCCAATCCACTTGAGGCCGAAGGGCTGGCCACCAAGTGGGCTATCGAACTGGTGTTCACGCCTGTGCATTTCTACGAACAGGCCGGCGATCTGGCCGGCCTCTTTTCACGCCCTGTGCGCCGGGCCGACCTCCTGCGTGTGGAGGCTGCCGAATGACACATCCGTATCTTCTGGCCGAAAATATCCCGGGGAGCGCGAGGGGCCGGCCCCTCGCCCGGTGCACCGCATGAAGCTCACCGTCTGGACATACGAAGGCCCGCCGCACGTTGGCGCCATGCGTGTCGCGACCGGGATGAAGGGTCTGCACTATGTGCTGCATGCACCGCAGGGCGACACCTATGCGGATCTGCTCTTCACGATGATCGAGCGACGCGATCATCGACCCCCTGTCACCTACACCACGTTTCAGGCGCGCGATCTCGGATCGGACACGGCCAATCTTTTCAAAACCTCTCTGCAGGACGCCTATGCAAGGTTTGAGCCGGAGGCCCTGATCGTCGGCGCGTCCTGCACTGCGGAACTGATCCAGGATGATCCCGGCGGTATGTCCGAAACCATGGACATTCCGGTGCCGGTGATCCCGCTGGAACTGCCCAGTTACCAGCGCAAGGAGAACTACGGCGCAGATGAGACCTTCTTTCAGATCGTCAAGACGCTGGCCCGCCCGATGGAGCGCACCGCACAGATCTCCTGCAATCTGATCGGGCCCACGGCGCTCGGCTTTCGCCACCGCGACGATATCACTGAAATCTCATCGCTGCTGTCCGACATGGGCGTCAGTGTAAATGTGGTGGCCCCCATGACGGCTTCCCCGGCCGATATTACCCGCATGGGGGCCGCCCATTTCAACGTTCTGATGTACCCGGAAACCGCCGAGAGCGCCGCACGCTGGATGGAGCGGGAGCTGGATCAGCCATGGACAAAGACAGTGCCGATCGGCGTTGGTGCCACGCGCGACTTTGTGCGGGAAGTTGCAGGTATCACCGGCGTCGAACCAATCCTCGATGAAAGCCGGCTGCGTCTGCCCTGGTACTCAAAATCCGTGGACAGCACCTATCTGACCGGCAAGCGTGTCTTTATCTTTGGCGATGGCACCCATGTGATGGCAGCAGCCCGAGTGGCGCGGGACGAGATGGGTTTCGAGGTTGTTGGCATCGGGTGTTACAACCGCGAGATGGCCCGGGGCGTGCGTGCTCTTGCACGTGACTTCGGCGTCACAGCCACGATCACCGACGATTATCTGGAAGTTGAGCAGGTCATCGAGGCGCTGCAGCCGGAAATGATCCTTGGCACCCAGATGGAGCGCCATATCGGCAAACGACTGGGCATACCCTGTGCCGTGATCTCTGCTCCGGTGCATGTTCAGGACTTTCCGGCGCGCTATTCCCCGCAGATGGGGATCGAAGGCGCAAACGTGCTCTTTGACACCTGGGTGCATCCGCTGGTGATGGGGCTGGAAGAACACCTTCTGCACATGTTCCGCGATGACTTTGAGTTCCATGACGCGGCCGGTCCGTCACATCACGGCGGTCACGCTCCCCGGTACGGAACGGATGGGGGGCCAGCCCCCGGGCTGCGCCTTCCCCCGGGATAGTTCCGACCAGAAGAAGGACGCCGGATCCGGCAACGTGATCTGGCTTGAGGATGCCGAACGTGAGCTGAAGAAAATTCCGTTCTTTGTGCGCGGCAAAGCGCGCCGCAACACCGAGGCCTTTGCCAGCGAACGCGGGGTCGCCGAGATCAGCATTGATACCCTTTATGAGGCCAAGGCCCATTATGCGCGATGACAGCGGCATAAAAGGGCGTATGCCCGGGTATCGCGTTGTGATCCTGACGCTGGACAGTCATGCTGCGGGGCCTGCGCTGCGGGCGATGGACCGGCTGAGCCTGGATTACCCCGGACTTTCGGTTTCGGTGCATGCGGCCGCCGAATGGGGTGAGACGCCGGGTGCTTTCGAGGCGGCCCGGGATGCGGTTGAAACAGGTGACATCATTGTCGCGAACCTTCTGTTTCTCGAAGAGCATATATCGCGCATCCTGCCGAGCCTTGAGGCGCGGCGGGACCAGTGCGATGCAATGATCGGCATCATTGCGGATGCGGCCATTGTGAAGCTGACACGGATGGGCAGCCTCGACATGCAGGCCCCGGAATCCGGCGCCCGCAGGCTGATGAAAAAGCTGCGTGGTTCATCCAAACCCTCCAGTTCGTCAGGTGCCGACAAGATGGCGCTGCTGCGCCGTTTGCCCAAGATACTGCGGTTCATTCCGGGCAAAAGCCAGGACCTGCGCGCCTGGTTTCTGACCATGCAGTACTGGCTGGGCGGGTCAGACGACAATGTCGAGGCAATGATCCGCTTTCTGATCAACCGCTATGCCACAGGTACGGGCTGGGACACGGCACCGGAGGCGGCTGCACCCGTGGAATATCCGGATGCGGGGCTGTATCACCCCGATCTGCCGGAACGCATAACGACCGACACCGCGAGGCTGCCTGCACCGGACGGTGCTGAGCTCACCGTGGGACTGCTGATGATGCGGAGTTATGTGCTGTCGTCAGACACGGCGCATTATGATGCCGTGATCCGCGCGTTTGAGGCGCGGGGGTCAGAGTTCTTGCGGCATTTGCCGGCGGCCTCGACGGACGGCCGGCGATTGACGCCTATTTCCGGAACGGGGACGCCGTGCACATCGACG
The DNA here is from genome assembly GCF_055693285.1 of Roseobacter sp. S87. Next base: position 3,089 of record NZ_JBVFTR010000005.1, on the reverse strand, counting down.
CAATGGTGTCGCTGACCGGATTTTCGCTCGTGGGGGGGCCCGCATATAACGACAATGCATCCGCCATCGACGTGCTCGAAGGGCTGGATATCCCCTATGTTGCGGCACATCCGCTGGAGTTTCAGACGCTGAACCAGTGGGCCGAGAGCGCTCAGGGCCTTGGCCCCATCGAGACCACGATGCTGATCGCGCTGCCCGAACTGGACGGTGCCACAAACCCGACTGTTTTTGCCGGACGGCACGGTGAGGCCGGTTGTCAGGGATGCGCGCACCGTTGCGCCAATGCCTCAGATGCCAAGGCCATGGCGCCGTGCCATGAGCGTATCGACAGCCTTGTGGAAAAAACGTTGCGTCTGGCGAAACTGCGCCGCATGGAGCGGGCAGAGCAGCGGGTTGGCATCGTTCTGTTTGGCTTTCCGCCGAATGCGGGCGCCACAGGAACCGCCGCCTACCTTGACGTTTTCAAAAGCCTTTTCAATACGTTAAGCCGCCTTAAGGCAGAAGGGTACACCGTCGATGTGCCATCCTCCGTCGAGGATCTGCGCGCGGCTGTGCTGCAGGGAAATGCCGCACAGTACGGCCAGGAGGCCAATGTTGCAGCGCATGTGAGCGCCGATACGATTGTACGGACCACGCCACCGCTGGCCGAGGTCGAAGCCGTCTGGGGCCCGGCCCCGGGCCGTGTCCAGTCCGACGGGCGGGGTGTTTTTGTGCTGGGCCAGCAGTTCGGCAACGTCTTTGTCGGCGTTCAGCCCGCGTTCGGATACGAGGGCGACCCGATGCGGCTGTTGTTCGAAAAGGGCTTTGCGCCGACACATGCATTCGTCACCTTTTACCTCTGGCTGCGGAATACGTTTTCGGCGGATGTGATACTGCATTTTGGCATGCACGGTGCGCTGGAGTTCATGCCAGGCAAACAGGCGGGGCTGGGTGCGCGCGACTGGCCGGACCGGCTGATCGGCGAAATGCCGAATGTCTATCTCTATGCCTCCAACAACCCGTCCGAAGCGACCCTCGCCAAGCGACGTTCCGGTGCCGTGACGGTAACCCATATGACGCCGCCCCTGGCGCAATCCGGTCTCTACAAAGGTCTTTCCGAGCTGAAAGACAGCCTCACCCGCTGGCGCAGCATGGATCCTGATGCGCCGGAGCGCGCGGATCTTGAAGCGCTGATCGCAGATCAGGCAGAGGCCGTTGATATGAGCGGGGTGGCCCCTGACGCGCTGTGGCTGAAGCTGCTGGAGACCGAAGATGCGCTCATTCCGGATGGGCTTCATATCGTTGGCGAGAAAATCTCTGATGCGGCCCGGGCTGAATATATCAGCATCATGCAGGGCGCGGATGAAGAGACGCGCGCGCGGGTCGATCAGCTGCTCCAGGAAGAGACCGAACTCGATGCGCTCTGTCGTGCGCTGGGAGGACATTTCATCCCGCCGGTGCCGGGTGGCGACCTGATCCGTTCGGCAGATGTCCTGCCGACAGGCCGTAATATCCACGCCTTTGATCCATTCCGCATGCCCACAGCCTTTGCCTGTCAGGACGGCGCGAAACAGGCGCAGCTGCTGCTCGATACACATGAAACCATGCCCCGCACGGTGGCGCTGGTGCTCTGGGGCAGCGATAATATCAAATCTGACGGTGGGCCGATTGCTCAGGCGCTGGCGCTGATGGGCTGTACACCACGGTTTGACAGTTTCGGTCGGCTCGCCGGCGCTGATCTGATCCCTCTGGCCACGCTGGGACGCCCCCGTATCGATGTCATCATGACGCTGTCGGGCATTTTCCGCGACCTGCTGCCCCTGCAGACCCGGATGCTGGCCGAAGCAGCCCTGACATGCGCGTCGGCGGATGAACCGCCGGAGCAGAACTTCATCCGGGCGCATGCCCTGGCGTATATGGAGAAAACCGGCTGTACCCTGGAAGACGCGGCACTGCGGGTCTTCTCGAACGCCGAAGGGGCGTATGGTTCGAACGTGAACCAGCTGGTGGACAGTTCCGCCTTTGGTGACGAGGACGAGCTGGCCGACGCCTACGAAGCGCGCAAGAGTTTTGCCTATGGCACAGATGGCAAGGCCTCGGCCAATGCGGACCTGCTGCAGGCACAGCTGGCCGAGGTCGATGTCGCCTATCAGAACCTTGAATCAGTCGAGCTGGGTGTGACGACTGTGGATCACTATTTTGACACGCTGGGCGGCATTGCCCGCGCGGTTAAAAGGGCGAAAGGCGCCGAGGCAGCGGTCTATATCGGCGATCAGACCCGCGGCACGGGCCAGGTCCGCACACTGCGTGATCAGGTGGCTCTGGAGACACGTGCCCGCAGCCTGAACCCGAAGTTCTTTGAAGGTCTGCTGAAACATGGCTCCGAAGGGGTTCGCCAGATCGAGGCGCATGTGACGAACACGCTGGGCTGGTCCGCCACGACCGGTCAGGTCGACCCCTGGGTCTACCAGCGGATTTCCGAGACCTTTGTGCTGGATGCGGAGATGCGCCAGCGGCTCGCCGATCTCAACCCGACCGCCTCCAGCCGTATGGCGAACCGCCTGCTGGAAGCACACGACAGAAACTACTGGTCCCCGGACGCTGAAACGCTGGCCGCCCTTCAGGATGCGGCCGATGCGCTTGAGGACCAGCTCGAAGGGATCGCTGCGCAATGAACCGTTCCGACACCTTGACCCGCGGGAGCCTCCGGCGGGGATATTTTGAGCCATAAGAAGCAGGGGTGCGCGCCCCCTTTGAAAGGAAACTGACATGAGTCCACTCGACAGAACACCGCCCGTACTGCGGGGCCAGGACGGCGAAGGCTCGGTCCAGGTGCATCAGGACGAGAGTGCCGGGATTGACGGCGCCAAGGTCTTCTCCGTCTATGGCAAGGGTGGCATTGGCAAATCAACTACGTCGTCCAACCTGTCTGCTGCCTTTTCCATGCTGGGCAAGCGGGTGCTGCAGATTGGCTGTGACCCCAAGCACGACAGTACCTTTACGCTGACCGGAACGCTGCAGCCGACCGTGATTGATATTCTCAAAGAGGTGGATTTCCACCCCGAAGAGCTGCGCGCCGAGGATTTTGTCTTTGACGGGTTCAACGGTGT